>DKBE01000014.1 GCA_002451085.1 Proteobacteria bacterium UBA6908
TAGCCGACATGGTCGCAGATCACCGCGTCCACCCGTTCGGGCAACTCAATCTGGCTGGATTTACCGCGGATGAAGGTAACTTGCTCGCCCTGAATGGCCCGCGTCAGGGTTTCCCGCGCGACATCGATCATGGCGCTGTCATCGACCGCATACACATGGCTGGCACCGGCCTGCAGGCACAACAGGCCCAGGATACCGGAGCCGCAGCCCAAATCTGCAACGGTATTACCGGGAATCAAGGCTTTTGAGATTGCGGCTCTGTAACGATCAAGCCGGACCGCATCGGCAACATAGCTCAGGTGTTCATCCAGCATTTGCCAGCACTACCCTGCCGTCTGGCGCGGTTTACTGGATACGATGGGTGATCCCCAACATCGCGTAGTTGACCGCCTTATAGCCGTCTGGATGAAGGGATACAGCCTCCGGCATTACCGACTCAACTTCATCTGCCATGACACCAAACTGGCGGCCAGTGCCGCCGTGTCTCTGGTATTCCGGCTTGTAGTCAAACAGGTAAAGACCGATGCCAAGCGGGTGGGTGTCGATGCGGACAATGTTTTCTTTAATCATTGGATCGCTCGGCACCATGTCCATGGTTGTGCCATCCCCCAACGAGCCGCCGCCACCCAGTGTCAGCTTGCTCACCGAACCATAAATCCGGAGCACGGGCACTGAATAGGCAGCTTTACCAGGTTTGACGTCGGTCTCGATCGTCGCCGGTTTGCTATCAGTGAGGGTAATCAGCTTTTCGCTCATGGTCTTTCCTTCAATACGGTCTGTGTTGCGGATGTAACAGCAGGAAATATGCCAATCTATACAACTTGTATAAATATCAAGGCCGTTCCATCACCCTGTCTGAACCAAAGATACCCCACAAAACCCAGAGTGGCCAGCCCGCCCGTGGCGATTTTACGTACGCCTGGAAGAGTCTGTCCATTCCAGCCGGCTCCACCCAGCCAGCCCGCTCTTTGGGAAGCGTACTGGTCAGCTGCTCTTTCATCTGTTTCAGCTGCATGTGCAATGTGATTGAGAATTCCGCCTTGGTTTTCCGATCAAGGATGGCCGGTGGCACCAGATCCTGCATGGCCCGGACATGAATATATTTGGTGCGATCGCCCCGCAATCGCAGCCTCTCCGGAGTCGAAAACGCGAACTGGACAAAGGCCCGGGTATTGAATGGATGCCGGATTTCGAGCCCGGCACGGGCGCCCTCCCGATCCACGAATTCCATGGCCTGGATGGTAAACGGGTCATATAGATTCTGGAGCAAATCCCGTTGCGAGACCCTTTGCACCCGCTGATGACTCCATGGGCTGGGACGCGCGCGACGTTCCGCGAGAACCTGTCGTATCCGCGGCGAAAGCCAGTAGGTGTCGCGAACCGCCGTGCCACGCAGTCTGCGCACCAGTTGCCGGAAGCCATCCTGAAGGACGGCAGGAAGCAAGGGATACAAGCCGTATCGGACAAGCCACGTCATGGCCTGCCGCGCACCGTAGATTCCGGAATCGAGCCGGAAGCGGTCCCGAAGCGCGCCCCAGTGCCGTTGCGCTATCTCCTCGGCATAATATTCGCGCGAACCTTGCGCCCAGGCGTCGCCACCCTGACCGGTCAGCACAGTACGGCATCCCAGCGAAGCGGCGTATTTCAGCGCATCAAGAAACATCGTCCCGTTCGGATAGCCTGGAAACTCCCGGTACTCGCGGGCGCGTTCTTCATACCAGGAAGGCGGTGGCGTGGAAGGCGCAATCTCCTCAATCGGACATCCCAGAAATTCTCCGACGACGCGTGCATAGTCAATTTCATTGGCAGCACTGTCGTCTGCAAAGGCCAGGGTGTACCCACGGATGCCGGGCGCGAACAGGCGATCGGCGCGATGCAAATACCCGGCAAGGCAGAACACGGCGGAGGAATCGAGGCCGCCACTGACCTCGATGGCAACCGGGCGATGCGAACGTGACAAGCGCCGGACGCTTTCGGTAAGCAGTTCCCGATAATGCTCAACATATTCTTCGTCTCTGGAATCTGGCGAACCTTCCCATAAATCAGGCTCCCAGTATCGGTCGGTTTTTAGCCCATGATGATTGACTGTCATGCGGTGCGCGGCTACCAATCGCAGAATTCCGTTCCACAACGTTTCATCACGTGAATACCATTCCGCTGCGAGAAACTCGGCCAGCATGCCTTCGTTCGGTACCTGCGCCACCCACGGCCGTGCCAATATCGGATGCAGTTCCGAGGCGAATGTAAACGTGCTGCCGTTCCAGTGGTGGTAGAAAGGCTTGTTACCCAGATGATCGCGCGCGCAAAACGCTTCATGTCTCCGTGCATCCCAGATGACCAGAGAGAAATCGCCATCAATGTGTGCCAGGCAATCCCTGCCCCAGGTTTCATATGCGCGCAACACCAGTTCTGCGTCCGCACGACTGCGCAACACCACACCGCAGCCCAGCAGTTCCCGCCGCAATCCTTCCCAGTTGTCCACACGACCATCCATGACCAGTACAAGGCTTTGATCTTCATTCGTCAGCGGCTGGGTTTCCTCGAGTGATTCCGGAGTAGTGCGCAGCATGCACTGGCCGAGTGCCACGGAGCCTTTCACCCAGTGCTGGATGCCATCCGGCCCGCGATAGGCCATGGCGCCGGTCATTTGCTCCACCTGACCGGGCTCAATCGGAACACCGTCAAAACGGATGATGCCGGCGATACCGCTCATGACGAGATACAGGCTGCGATGTCGGTAGGCACACCCCAAAGCCCTGCCAGACGCATGCGGCCGTTACCCATGCGGCATCTTCTCGGTTGATTTCGCGACTTGTGCAAGTTCAGGAATACCGAACAAGCTCGCCCAGTTCCGCGGATTCACAAGTTCGGAAGTACCCTGCGGTATGAAATGAAAGAAAAGCAAATCACAGCTGGCTTTACGATCTGATGTCGGCATCGGATCCCGGTAATGCCATTGGCTTGAGCCCGAGAACAGGATTGCCTGACCCGGCTCCAGGCTGTAAGACTTGAAGTTGGCGGTTGCTGAACTTTTGATATCCTCTGCCCAGTTCTCATCGGTCCAGTGTTGCGCTTCAATATCTGACCAGGCAAGAGGCCGACTGAAATAGATGGGCCATGCCACACTTTGGTCAATACAAAAATCAAGAGTCCACTTGGACTGAGGCGAATCCAGATGAACCGGACAAACGCCCGTGGCGCTGTAGAGGCTGAGAAAATTGTAGGAGGCCTCAACCGGTTCGCCCGCTGCAGCACTGACCAATGGAGTTATCTGTTTTTGCAACTCGGTAAAGAATGGATTGTCATGCACGACAAAGCGCTTGAAGCTTTTTGCCTCGTGCATTTCAAGATCTGAAGGCTTTAACGACCTGACGACGCGCCTGATTTCATCGATCGTCTTGTCGTCAAACACGCGCTCAAAAACTTTTACCTGAAAATCATTCCGGGTTTGAAATACCTGAAGTGCCGACTCGAAAGCAGCCAGGGCACCGGGCTTGATGTTACGAAGAATAGCCTTGGCTTTCGTATATTCATCAAGCCAGATGGAGTCATACCAGGGATAGGTTCGGCTCCTGTTCGGTCTACGACCCGTCTGGCCCGCCGTTCCAAATAAATCAATATCACTCATCGACTCATCCTTTTCTTTCACAATGTGGAAAGCACAACCCCGGCGCGACGCAACCCATGGGTCACCGGCACATATCGGTGATCCCGTTCATGGCGACTGGAAGGCGGCAAGAGGCAAAATTCCGTTAAATGCCGCGAACTGCTCGCTTATGTCCAACCGGTCGTTAACAGGAGTCCCGGCAACTTCGACCCAGGCATGCGCTTCGAGTTCAGCTTGCGTCAGGCGGACACCGATATGCAACTGGGCATCTGTGCCTTTGCGCTGCAGCAGCCGGCACAGCAGCAAGGATCGGGTCAGGCAGGTGGCCGGGACCGGAGCGTGCCGGGCGGCAAGATTAACCAGTGCCCCCATTCGCATGACCTCCTCCTGCGTGAGCATCCCGGAATCATGATGCGGCTTGCGATGCAGCCAGGCCTGGTAACGCTTCAATCCCAGTACACGCAGACCCATCCAGAACAGGGGCAATTGCAGCAGCGCGGCCAGAAAGATTCTCTTGTCAGGCCAGGGCAGTGCATTGAATTGCGCCAGTTTCCTGGACAGATTCTTCATGGCGTTGGGAACAGGCCTGTCAGCATGCAGAGCCTCATACGGCTTCGCCCAGACGCACCACCCTGTCCGCCAGTGCGAGGCTCGCCGGGCGGTGCGTGATCAGCAGTACGGTACGCTCGCGCAGGGTCTCCCGGCAATGTTCGATGAATTCCTTTTCGCCTTCGGGATCGAACATGGCCGTGGCTTCGTCGAGAATCAGGATTGGCGGATTCTTGAGCAGCGCGCGCGCCAAGGCAAGGCGCTGACGCTGACCGCCGGACAGACGCACACCCTGATCGCCGACGAGGGTGTCATAGCCGTCAGGTAAATTGAGAATAAAATCGTGCGCCTGGGCGAGCGTGGCAGCGTGTTCAATGGCGGCCGCATCGGCCTCGTCACGGCCATACCCGATGTTGTCACGCACACTGCCGTTAAACAGCAGTACATGTTGCGGTACCACGCCGATCTGGCGGCGCAGGCTGGCGAGGCTGGCGCCGGCGATGTCCACGCCGTCAATCTGAATCTGCCCGCTGTCCGGCTCATGCAGGCGCATGAGCAAATGCGCCAGTGTGCTTTTGCCAGCGCCGTTCGCGCCGGTGATCGCGACAGTCTCACCCGCCTGAACATGCAGATTGAAATGCTGCAATACCGGTGGGCGGCCGGGGTAGGCATACCCCACGTCGCGGAAATCAATGTCGCCACGCACCGCAGGCAATTCATGCCCGGTGTGCCGTAACGGCTCCGGTGACTCCGTCAGCACTTGCCGGAGCCGTTCCAGCGCACCGCGCGCCTGGCGTGTCTGGCCATACAGATCTGCCAACGCGCTGACTGGCCGCGTGAGCAACCCGGCATAGAGCAGAAAACTCACCATCTCTGCGGGTGAACGGTTCTGCATTTGCTCGCTCATCAGCCACAGCACGAGCACAATGCCGCCCGCAGCCAGAAACTGCAGAGCCGGTCCCAACGCCGCGGCGATACGGCGTTCGTCAGTAGTGAGGTGCAGGATGCGATCGACCTGCTGCCGGTAACGCTCAGATTCGCGCAACTCGCGGGTGAACGACTTGATGGCGGGAAGCATGTCCAGATTTTCCTCAGCCACCGCCAGCGCGCCGGCATGCGCTTCCTGAATCTGGCTGGCCAACGGGCGCAGTCTGCGACCAAGCACTTTCAACAGCAGATAAAACAGCGGTATCAGAATCACCACAACCCCGGCCAGACGCGCATCGATGCGAAACATCAGCAGCACGGCACCGGCCAGTACCAGCAGGAGGGGTACCACAGTCAACAGCGTGCCGCTGATATAACCGCTCAGACGCGGCACATCATTGGTGAGCAGCGCCAGAATCTCGCCGCGCCGGTGCTGGTGATAAAACGCCAGCGGCAGGGCCTGCAAATGGTCATACACGCGGATGCGCAGGTCGGCGAGGATGCGCTCGGCACAGCGGCTTAGCGTATAGCTGTTAGCGAATTTGAGTATTGCCTGCAGCGCAAACACAATTAGCAACCCGAATAAAATTGTCATGGCCAGCGGTGCGGTATCGGTTTTGCTCAGCATTTCCTGAGCCAGGTGGCCGCCGAGCCAGGGCACCACCAATGCCACGCTACTTTCGGCCAGCATCAGTAACCCACCGGTGGCCAGCGTGGCTCGGTACGGCAGCGCATAGACGAGAAGGCTTTTTAGATTCGTGCCTTTCACTTCGTCAACTCACGGTTCGACAGGTTAGAATCGCCGGATGGTGCTCCGAGCAGGCGGAGAACATCTTGCTCACGATGCTGCCGGCTCAGCCACCGGCCCACCACCGCTCGCCATGCATCCGGCAGATGATCATGCAGTAATAACGTAAAGCCCAGCTGGATGCGCAGCGGGCGTTGCAACCAACGGCCCGGCAGGTCATGGTCCAGCCAGTAGGCAAGATACTGCTTTCGCAACCGGCCCGGCACAAGGTCATTTGCCCAGCTGTCCAGCAGGCTCATCTTCGTGCCGGGGGCCAACATCCGGTACCAGCTCAGCATCGTCCAGGCTGCCGTTTTTAGACCAGCACAGTCCAGCAAGTGGCGCGCCGCAGACCAGTCCGTGGCCCGGCTCTGAATCCACATCAGGAAATCCGCCACCTGCACCAGCCCCATGTTCGGCGAGCAGACATACTTCGTAAAGGCCGGATGGGTCAGCATCAGGAACAGCGCGTCGGAATCGGATAAGCCCCAGAAATAGCTACAGCGCTGTCGGCGCTCGAGGAAGCCCGCCGTCATGTACATACGGGTCCGTCCCGGACGCAGGATGTCCCAATGCAGATCAATATCTACAGTGCCATCTGAGAAACATGCTTCATGACTGATATTCGCCGGATCCACATCCACGGCATAACCGGCATCAAGCAAGGCGCGCGCCGCCTGTTGCCGATCTTCGGCCAGTACCAGGATGTCAATGTCACTGGCCGGCCGCAGGGACGGGTCGGTATATACGCATTCACGAACGTGCGCACCTTTCATGACCAGATAGCGGATTCCCGCGGACTCAAACAAGCGATCGATCCGCGTCAATGCGTTCCGCTGCGCCAGGTATTTTGCCGTCGCCCCGAGACGCATCTGGTATAACGCACTATTCACCTCGGTCGGCAACTGCTCCAGCATGCCTTGCTCTTGCAGGCGATGATGCCAGATCGGTCCGAGACCCTGCGCCAACAGAATCTTCAGAAAATCTTCGCCGCCCTCTTCCAGCACATGCACCAGTTTTGCTGGGTCAATGTCTTGAATTACCGGCAGCAGCGCCAACCCGAAGGTCTCCAGCCTGTCATTGCGAACCACGAGTGAGTAAGCGGGCATTTGGCTATGTGACTGCTGGAGGGCGAATGAGTAGGGTTCCGATCTGCATCGGATCCCATGGGCTTCCGTTACTTGGACTTCTTCTTGCGCCACTTGTCGATATACGGCTGAACATGGGGCTGAATGTGTGGTTGCAGGAATACAGCCGCCATGCCTGCCATCAGACCAAGAATGAAACCGACCATGACGACCAGTCGGCGGCTTGGTTTGAGTTTTTGTTCCGGGACTACGGCCGGATCGATGACCTTGAAGGCATAGTCCTCGCGTGTGCTGGCGACCATAATGGTCTTCATCTGAGCCTCGATCAGGTTGTACGAGGCCTGCTGAATTTCCACCGTGGCATTCTTGGCTAACTGCTTGCGCAGGTAGTCGATGTTCCGTTCGGCATCCTTGATGGCATCACCCTGCAGCTTGGCATTCACATGCTTTACCAGCTGATTGGCCCATTGTGCTGCCAGTTTCGGGTCGCCCCAGTCAATAATCACGGTGGTCAGGTTGGTCTTGCGGTCAAACTGGACGGTACGAATGCCATCAAATGCTCGATAGGCGCCTTCCATGCTCGGGCCCGCCGGTTTGTCACTAGAACCAAACCAACTGGTGTCCTTCCAGGTTTTGGTTTTTTCATCCCACATGGACGAATACATCACCTGCAAAACACCCGCTTCCTTCATGAAGGATTGGGTCAGCGCGCGCGACTTGAGCGTGGCCAGGGCGCGTTGCGTCTGCGCATCGGCATTGCCGGACAAGTTAATGCCTGCCAGCGCCGCCAGGTCGCTGTACTGGCTGGCCAGCGGACCGGCGCCAATTCCCGGCTCCTGGCTGAGCGGCATGACCAACACCTGGGCACGATACACCGGCGGCAGGATGAGCGCATAAATCACCGCCAGAACGGTCGTGACCGCCGTGACCTGTGCGATCATTTTCTTCCGCTCCACCAGTTTCCGCCACAGGGCCGTCAGGTCAATTTCATCATCCTGGCGGTCAGTGCTATTAGGTGTCTTGGTGTCAGTCATCGCCGTAACCGGTATTAGAGTGTGCCAAGAACTTTGAGACCGGCAGCGGCCAAGGCCAGCTGGTAGAGAATCTGGGTCAGGTCGGTGGCCAGCTTCATTGCTTTGAGCCGTTCCACCTTCACGGGCACCACCACGGAATCGCCCGGGCCCATATCCGGGCTGGAGCTGAACCAGCCGCTTCCGGCGCTGACCGATCCATCGGCATGCACGACATAGATGTTGCTCGAATTGCCGCGTTCGGTCACTCCGCCGCTCTTGGACACATAGTCATCGCGACCGTAACTCTTCACGTAGAGATGCGAGGTTGGGAAGTAGACCTGGCCGGTCACCGTGACCTCGCCCGGTTTTTGCGGGATCAGTATCGAGTCTCCATCCAGCAACGCGATATCCTGCTCGACCTCGCCGTCCAGCAGCCGGTCAAGCTTGATCGCCACCCGTCCAAGCGCCTTGGTGGCGCGGATCTGCTTGAGCAGGGTTTGGGCCTCGAGAATGGCCTCCTTCTTCTCTGTGCCGATCTCCGACCCCTGGGCGGAAACGATCAGAACCTGTTCTTCCAGTTCTCGCGCAACCCGGTCCAGGAATGCCTGCTCGCGGATTCGCGCACTCTCACGCAGGAAGACGGAACCTCTTGCGAAGCCCGCCGGCGTCACTCCACCGGCACGCTTGATTACGGAGCTTAGTTTCTCACCCTGCGCAATCGGGTATCTGCCGGGGAAGGCCACCTCTCCGCGGATGGATACAAAACCTTCGCCCGTCCAATTGGGAATTCGGCGTATCACGACCTGGTCATAGGGTTTGAGTTGGGGATCATTCTTGCTGTCCTTGCCCAGTGCTCCATCCAGGCTGACAACCATGACTTCCTGCTTGCGTTCTTTGCCATCCGGCGCGGAATAACGCGTCAGCTCGGCCTCCAGGGTAAAGGCCTTGTCGGTTAGACCGCCGCCGGCGCGCAGCAGATCGCCCAGATGCATCCCGGGGACAAACGGATAACGGCCCGGATGATGCACCGAGCCATCGATGGCGATCTCACGTTCCAGCCGGTCGGGCCGGGACTGTGCCTTGACCTGGTCGAGCAATGGGTCGAGAACGGCGCGACGGTTTTCGTGAATGCTGAAAACATACACCGTGTCTCGCGGCAACAACTTGAAGTTGGCATCGCTCTCCGGTGCCGCCAACGCCGCGCCGAGATCGGCGCCCAATAACTCGATAAAGCGGGTCTTGGGGTCTTCACGCCGGATGAGCTGATAATGCGCATCGACCTCCGTGGGCAGGTCGCCCAGGGAGGAAATCAGCTGCGTGAGACGCATGCCTTCCGTCCACTGATAGGGACCGGCGCGCTTGGTGTAACCGGACAGGGTGACGATGCGTTCCATTTGGTCTGAAACCTGATACACGCGCACGACATCGCCGCTCACCAGCAGTGTTTGCTGGCCCTCCGGTTTGGTCATGTCGATATCAATGACCGTGCGCTCGCGATTGCCCTGGATGCGCTCAACCTGCATCGAATGCGGGAATGCCTCCGCCGTCAGACCACCAGCCAGGGAAATCAGCTCTTCAAGTTTGGTTTCGTTCTTCAGTTCATAAATCGCCGGGCGCTTGACCTCGCCTGAAATGCCGGCCGTTTTCCCAATGGGCGGCACGAAGATGACGTCGCCGGGTTGCAGGCGCGCATCTGCGCTGTTGTCGCCCTTCAGCAGCAGGTCGTACAAATCCAGAGTACCGACCGCCTTGCCCTGGCGTTTCAACTGGATCTGGCGCAGGCTGCCGATTCTTTTGATCCCGCCGCTGGCCAGAATGGCGTTGGTGAGCGTCGCCAGCCCGCTCACGGTGTAGCTGCCGGGACGCACGACGTCTCCGAGCACAAAGATCTGGATGTTGCGCAACCGCCCGACCTGCACCGATGCCTTGAGTCCGATGAACTGACCCTGCACGCGCCGCGTGATCAACTCGCGAACCTTCACGAAGGGTTTTCCACCAACATGAATCGGACCGATGCCCGGAAACTGGACAACGCCCTCGCGCGTCACCAATAACTCGTACTGGGTGTTATCTTTCCCGTACAGCTGTATCAGGAGCACGTCTCCCGGACCGACCACATATTCGTCCGGCACCGGTAAATCTGCCGCCAAGGCCATGGCATCGGGCCTGATCGAAAAATAATCGTAACCAAATTGCTGCAGGGATGAAGACGCACCACTTTCCGGTGGGGGTGGTGATGTGTCTGCCGGAGGTGCTGGTGCGACGACCGGTTGGGATGAAGTCACGGGAGCCGGTGCTGCAGGGACCGACCCGCTCTGCAAGGCGCGCTGCACCGATTCGCGCTGCGCGGGAGACAACTGCTGGAATTTCTTCACCTGTTCCGCTGTCGGTGTCGGCAATGATTCAGCGGCATACAGCGGGACCATCGTCGCCAATCCGATGATGCCGGCAAATAACGCTAAACCGATACGTCTACGAGCCAATTTCATTGCTTCGGAGTATATGTTGAAGTCGTTTAACGGGTTTCGGTCAGAAAGATTGTTGCCATTGCGGTACCAGCGATTCCTCAAGAAAATTCTTATGTTCCTGCCACCCACCCACGGTCCATGCCGACCTCCACTGTAATAGCGGGCGGTCCGTCCACCAAAGTATATGTGAAACTGGCCACTACGACAGTTTTTGAAGGGACCGTATCACGATTTTGGGGGGGCTTGCACAAAACGACCTCGACCCCGCTTTACCCCAAACACAGGTCATCACTTGGTTGATGCAAAACCCTGTATTGAGGCTGGTTTTGTAGCAGGTACAGGGCAAGTTGGGTAATGATGCACTCAGGACACCGAATACCAGGGCTTTTGCCCCTAGGTCTCCTTGCGAGGCTCTCGACTCAGCAAGGCCTCGACTGCCGCCTGTGGGGCGACCTCATCAAACAGTACCCGGCAGACCTGCTCGGTGATCGGCATTTCGACCTTATGACGCCGGGCCAGCCCGCGCACCTCGCGGGCAGCGGCCACCCCTTCGGCGACCTGACCGATTTCACCAAGGGTTACCTGCAGTTTGCGACCCTTGCCGAGCGCCAAACCGACCTGGCGGTTGCGCGACTGGTTATCGGTGCAGGTCAGCACCAGGTCGCCGATGCCGGCCAGTCCCATCACGGTCTCGGGTTGTCCGCCGAGCGCCTCAATCAGACGGCGCATCTCGGCCAATCCACGGGTGATGAGCGCGGCCCGGGCATTGGCGCCGAGGCCGAGCCCGTCGCTGATGCCGGTGGCGATGGCGAGCACATTCTTGATCGCGCCACCGAGCTCCACGCCGACCATGTCGGCGCTGGTATAGACCCGCACCCGGTCGCTGTGTACCCAGCGGGCAATCACATCAGCGGTCGCCAAGTCGCGGGCCGCGACCGTGACCGCAGTTGGCAGTCCCTGCGCCACTTCACGCGCAAAGGTCGGGCCGGAAATTACGCCAATGGCCCGCGTCGCGCCGAGCACGTCGGTGGCCACCTGACTCAGCAGCCGGCCAGTGGCCGGTTCCAGACCCTTGGTGGCCCATGCCACCACGGCCGCCGGCGCCAGATGAGTGCCGATAGCCTCGAGCGTGGCTCGAAATGCGTGGCTCGGCACAACCAATAAAATGTTTGTAGCTTCTTGCGCCGTCGCGAGCAGATCTTCCCGGATCAACAGGTTGTCGGGAAAGCGCACACCGGGCAGGTAGCGGGTGTTCTCGCGCGCATGTCCCAGCTGCGCCATGCGCGCCGGGTCATGCCCCCACAGCAGCGTGTGGTAACCATTGTGGGCGATAAGCACGGCCAGCGCCGTACCCCACGAGCCGGCACCCAGAACGGCGATCACCGGCTTGTTGGCGGCACTCATGGTGGTGTGGTGAAGGAACCCGGAAAAGTGGAGTCAGTGTGCCGGGGCCGTACCCTGCTGCTTTTGCAGGTACAGCGCCTCGAAATTAATCGGATTGATTAGCAGCTGCGGGAAGCCGCCGTTTTCAATCAGCGCATTGATGGTTTGGCGCACAAACGGTAAGAGGACATTGGGGGCGGCGATCTCGAGCGCTTTGGGGAGTTCACCTTCCGGAAGCCCCTGAATGCGGAACAGCCCAGCCTGATGTGCCTCGGCCAGAAACACATTCTTGTCGCCGGTCTTGGCGTTCACGGTCACTGCCAGCACCACTTCATACAGCCCATGCTCGGCGTTCACCGCGCTATGACTGATATTGATTTGCACACCGATTTCCGGCGCCTGGTTCTCGAAGAAAACCTGTGGGGCACCGGGGGATTCGTAGGAGCTGTCCTTGATATAGAGCTTTTCCAGCTGGAAAAGCACCTGCGGCGCGGTCGATGGTTCAGTCATGGTGGATGGCGTGAGTTATGAGTATGGGAGACTGGGTAGTGTAACCGGATCAGTCCTTGAGCAGGGCATCGAGCTCACCGTCGGCATCCAGCTCCGACAGGTCGTCAAAGCCACCGACATGGCGATCGCCGATGAAGATCTGCGGCACGGTGCGGCGCCCGGTGCGGCGCACCATTTCCTCGCGCTGCTCCGGGTGCTCATCAACGCGGATCTTTTCTATCTGGTCGCGAGCGATGCCTTTCTTCGCTAGCAATTGCTCGGCACGCACGCAGTACGCGCATACCCGGGTGGCATACATCAATATGTGTGGCACAACTATTTTTCCACCGGCAGGTTCTCGCCCTGCCAGGCGGTGATGCCGCCGGCCAACACCTGGACATTGGCAAACTGCTTCTGGCGCAACAGGACGGCGGCACGCGCCGAACGTTGGCTGGTGCGGCAACAGACGATCAGCGGCCGTGCTTTGTACTTGTCGAGTTGCGTCAATCCGCTGGCCAGCCCCGAGAGCGGTACATGAATGGACTTGGGGATGTGGCCACTGCGGTATTCGTCGTTTTCGCGCACATCCACCACCACGCCCTGGGCATGATTCACCAGCCGCACGGCCTCGGCCACTGATACGTGATGGATGCCGTAGATCATCTGGCGGAGCGGTCCCCATACCAACAGGAACAGCACGACAAACAGACCCAGGAACAGATACCAGTTATTCAGTATGAAATGCATGATTTATCTTGGGTATACCGTGACAGCCGGCCTGCCTGGGTCCGGCGGCAGGCGAAAGGGGTGAATTCAGTCTTGGCCGTTATGGGTGCAAAACGCTGCACGCATTGCGCCGATCAGCTGCAGGATTTTCGGGTCGGCCACCCGGTAATACACCTTGTTGGCATCCTTGCGCGAGGCCAGGATGCCTTTCTCACGCAGGATCGACAGGTGCTGGGAGATGTTGCTCTGGCTGGTGCCCACCTGCTCGACGATGTCCTGCACGCTGACCTCACCCGATCCGCCGAGAATGCAGAGAATCTTGAGCCGCAGCGGGTGCGCCATGGCCTTGAGCGAATGCGACGCCTGGAAAATGTCGTCTTCATTGGTAATTAAAACCATTTTTTCTGCAGTGGCATTCATGTCGCGGGCTCTCGTCGATGGCCTGTGTTCCGGGCTGCAAACACAGCGCGGTCATGCTGTACGTCCGTGAATCTGCTGCACTAGTTACAGAAACAATATACAATATTAGTGAAATTGAAAAGACTAATACACCAAGTAAGCCAAGAGTAACGCGCATGTCCGCCCCTAAACCGCTGGTATTGCTCGTAATGGACGGCTGGGGTTACCGCGAAGACCCCGAATACAATGCCATCGCCCAGGCCCGCAAACCCACCTGGGACCGGCTGTGGCAGGAATGCCCCCATACCCTGATCCACGCCTCGGAAGCGGCCGTCGGCCTGCCATCGAGCCAGATGGGCAATTCCGAAGTCGGTCACCTCAATCTCGGCGCCGGGCGCGTGGTCTACCAGGAATACACCCGGATCAACCGGGCCATCACCACCGGCAGCTTTTTCACCAACAAGACCCTGACCGACGCCGTCGACCTGGCGATTTCCAGCGGCAAGGCCGTGCACATACTGGGTCTGCTGTCGCCGGGCGGCGTGCATTCGCACGAAGAGCAGATCCATGCCATGGCCGAACTGGCCGTGAAGCGTGGCGCCCAGCGGGTGTACCTGCACGCCTTCCTCGATGGTCGCGACACCGCGCCACAGAGCGCTGCGCATTCGATCAAGGCGATGGAAGAAAAATTTGCTGCGCTCGGCCGCGGGCGCATCGCCTCGATGATCGGCCGTTACTACGCCATGGATCGCGACCATCGCTGGCCGCGCATTCAGGCCGCGTACGACCTCATCACCCAGGGTATATCCGAATTCACCGCCGAGAGCGCCAGCGCCGGGCTGGCCCAGGCGTACGCGCGCGGTGAAACCGATGAATTCGTGAAAGCAACCGAGATCGTGCCGCCGGGCAAACCGCCGGTGGCAATCCGCGACGGCGACGTGGTGGTGTTCATGAACTTCCGCTCCGACCGCGCGCGCCAGATCACCCGCCCGTTTATTGAGCCGACGTTCGACGGGTTCAAGCGCGAGGTCTGGCCGAAACTCGGCCGGTTCGTCAGCCTCACCGAATACCAGTCGGAGTTCCATGTGCCGGTCGCGTTCCCGCCGGAACGACTGCGCAATGTCCTGGGTGCGTACCTCGCGTCGCTCGGGTTGCATCAGCTGCGCATTGCCGAGACCGAGAAATACGCACACGTCACCTTCTTCTTCAACGGTGGCGAAGAGGCGCCATTCCCGTACGAGGACCGCATTCTGGTGCCGTCGCCCACCGACGTGTCCACGTACAACAAGAAACCGCAGATGAGCGCCGGAGAAGTTACTGACAAGATGGTCGCGGCGATCGGCAGCGGAACCTACGATGTCATCATCTGCAACTATGCCAATCCCGACATGGTCGGCCATACCGGCGACATCGATGCCACCATCCTGGCCATCGAGTTTCTCGATGGTTGCCTGAAGCGCGTGGTGGAAGCTGTCCGCGCGTCGGGGGGCGAGTTGTTGATTACCGCCGACCACGGCAATGCCGAGCAGATGTACGATCCCGCGACGGCGCAGCCGCAAACGGCCCACACCATCAACCCGGTGCCGTTTCTCTACGTCGGCCGCCCGGCAAAGACTTCCAACACCGGGGCGTTAGAAGACGTGGCGCCGACCATGCTCTACCTGCTGGGTCTGCCGATCCCGTCGGAAATGAGCGGCCATCCCCTGATTGAACTTGCGCCGGGTTGAACGCGGTGTCCTGGGCCATGTGCCCAGCCTGGCGCTCATGGCGCTGCTGCTCCTGGCGCCATTGTCTGTTCCGGCCGATCGCGATGCCGATCTCAAGCAACTGCGTCAACGCATTGAACGGCTGCAAAGCGAACTCGATGAAGCGCGTGGCGAACGGAATGAAGCCCGCGAAAAGCTGCGCGACGCCGAACGCCGCATCGGCACCCTGATCCGCAACCTGCGCGACACCGATCGCCGTCTCCGGACGGAGTCGTCCCGCCTGCAAGACCTGGAAGCGGAGCGCCGCCGGGCCCGCCTCGATCGCCACCGACAACAGCAGGAACTCGAAGCCGCCGTGCGCGCCGCGTATGCACTCGGACGCCAGGAAACCGTAAAGCTGCTGCTCAGTCAGGACGACCCGGCGCGCGCCAGCCGGGTGCTGGTCTACTACCGGTATCTCGCCGATGCCCGGACGACTCGCATCAGCCAGCTGAACGGCACACTGACCAAGCTCAATGCCCTGGAATCTGAAATCGGCGCGCGCCAGCAGGAGCTGATCGCATTGCGCCAACAGCAGCAGGAGAAAAAACAATCATTGGAAAACACCCGCGAAGAACGGCGGTTGGCGCTGATCCAACTGAACGAACAGGTTCGAACCCGGTCTCAGGAGATTGAGCGGTTGCAACGCAATGAGGAGCGCCTCGGTCGCCTGGTGCGTGGACTGCGAGAAGCGATGCCCCCGCCTCCGGTGACCAGCAGCATCCCGCCGAGTACCGGGAAGGGTAAATGGCGACTGCCGGTCCAGGGCCGGATCATGGCGCGCTACGGCCAGACAAAAACTGTGGGTAACCTGCGCTGGCGCGGGCTGTTTGTGGCGACCGGCGAAGGCCGACCGATCCAGGCCGTGACCAGTGGACGGGTGGCTTACGCCGATTGGCTGCGGGGATTTGGCCTGCTCATGGTCATCGACCATGGTAATGGGGTGATGACCCTGTACGGTCACAACCAGAGTTTAATGAAGGGGGTGGGCGAACCGGTGGAATCCGGCGAGGTCATTGCCCTCAGCGGCAACACGGGCGGCCCGCCCGAGCCCGGCTTGTATTTCGAGGTGCGTCAAAATGGCGAACCACGCAACCCCCTCGATTGGTGTAAATTATAAAGACCGGGGCGGCCGCTGTTGCCGCCTCATTCGCCTGTTTACTGGAGATCGAAAATGAAGTTTGCCCCATTCAAAAAGGGACCGCTACTGCGCTATACCCTGATCCTGATGCTTGGCGTATTCGTCGGCGTCGGCATCACGCTGGAACGAGCCGTACAGGCCGAGCGCGAAAGTGCCAAACAGGCCGCACAACCGCTGCCGATCGACGAACTGCGGACGTTTACGGAAGTGTTCAGCCGCATCAAGTCCGATTACGTCGAGCCGGTCGAAGACAAGAAGCTGTTGCGCGATGCCATCCAGGGCATGCTCTCCGGCCTTGACCCGCACTCGAGCTTCCTCGACCCGGAAGGTTTCAAGGAAATGCGCGTCGGCACCGAGGGCGAATTCGGCGGGCTCGGAATCGAAGTCACCATGGAAGACGGTTTTGTGAAAGTCGTCTCTCCAATCGAAGACACGCCGGCGGCGCGTGCCGGCCTCAAGACCGGCGACCTGATTATCCGTCTCGACAGCAAGGCAGTGAAAGGCATGACCCTCAACGAGGCGGTAAAGATGATGCGCGGCAAGCCCGGCTCGGACATCACCCTGACCGTGGTGCGCGAAGGCCAGCCGAAGCCGCTGCCCTTCACCATCACGCGCGCCGTGATCAAGATCCAGAGCGTCAAGCAGCGCATGCTCGAGGACGGATTCGGATATGTGCGCATCACCCAGTTCCAGGCCAACACCGCCGATACCCTGAAGGAATCGCTCAACAAGCTGAAACAACAGCACAAGGGCAACCTCAAGGGACTGGTGCTGGACCTGCGCAATAATCCGGGCGGCGTGCTGAATGCCGCGGTCGCGGTAAGCGATGCGTTCCTGACTTCGGGCCTGATTGTGTACACCGAAGGACGGGTGGCGGATTCCGAACTCAAGTTCAGCGCCACACCGGCCGACCTGATCAATGGCGCACCGATGGTGGTATTGGTCAACGGCGGTTCGGCATCGGCCTCGGAGATCGTGGCCGGTGCATTGCAGGACCACAAGCGTGCCGTGATCATGGGCACCAAGACCTTTGGCAAGGGTTCGGTGCAAACCATCCTGCCGATGACCGGCGGGTCGGCGCTCAAGATCACTACCGCGCGCTACTACACGCCGAGCGGCCGCTCAATTCAGGCCACCGGTATCCTGCCGGACGTGATCACTGAGGAAGCCAAGGTCACCAAGCGCGAGAAGACCGCTGAAGAACTGAAGGAAGCGGACCTGAGCGGTCACCTTGAGAACAAGGTCAAGGACAAGGGCGCGAAGAAGGACAAACCGTCGGTAAAGCTCGAAAGCACGAGTGAAGATTACCAGTTGCAGGAAGCACTCAACCTGCTCAAGGGCATCACGATCTTCAAGGCCCAGTCCCACTGAGGCCAATGGCCGATGGCCCGTGCCTCGCTGCTCGCTGCCCTGCTCCTGATTGCAGGGTCAGCCAGCGGCGAACCGGCGACGGGACCCACGATCAGTCTGGTCATTGACGACCTCGGGAACAACCGGCACGAGGCCGAGCGAGTCATTCAGCTTCCGGGGTCCGTGGTGTGTGCCGTGCTGCCGCACACCCGGCATGCTGCTGCGATCGCCGAAACAGCACACGCACACGGCAAGCCGGTGATTCTGCATCTGCCCATGGAGCCCATGGCGGATATCGATCCTGGCCCCGGACAGATTGATTCCCACATGTCGTTGGCGCAAATGCAAAATGCGCTGGAATCTGACCTGGCCTCGGTGCCGCACGCCGCCGGCGTCAGCAATCACATGGGCAGCCTGATGACCGCGCAACCGGTTCCCATGCGCTGGTTGATGCGGGCACTGACCCGGCGCCACCTGTACTTCATCGATTCACGCACCGAGTCCGGCAGCCTGGCGGCGATCATTGCCCGCCAGGAAGGCGTGCCGGTGCTCGAGCGCCAGGTGTTTCTGGACCCCGACCCGTCACCGGCGACCGTGGCCCGGCAACTCGAGCGGCTCGAACAACTGGCCCGCCGGCATGGCCACGCCCTGGCCATCGGGCATCCTTACCTAACGACCCTCGCGGCTCTCGAACACTGGTTGCCAACCCTCGAGGCCAAGGGACTGAAACTGGTGCCGCCGGACTCCCGGATGGCCATGGTCCAACGTGAGGAACAACCATGACACGTGTTCTGGTCCCGCTCGCCGAAGGTTGCGAAGAGCTTGAAGCCGTCACGATCATCGACCTGCTGCGGCGCGCGCAGATCGAAGTCGTCACGGCCGGCCTGGTTCCCGGCCCGGTACGCGGCAGTCGCGGCACGGTGCTGGTGCCGGATGTCGCGCTGGAGACGGTNNTGCTGAAAACCATGGCCGGTCTTGGCCGCTACACCGCGGCCATCTGTGCCGCGCCCAAGGTGCTGGCCGTGGCCGGCCTGCTGCACGGCAAGCAGGCGACCAGTTACCCCGGCGCGCTGGATCCCATACAGTTCCCGGACATCCGGATCGACACCCGTGCCGTGGTACGCGACGGCCATGTCCTCACCTCGCGCGGGCCCGGTACCGCCATGGATTTTGCACTGGCCCTGATCGAAACCCTGACGAACCAGACTACCCGCGACCAGGTGGAACGTGGACTGGTTCGCACCCCGGCTTGATCCGCAGGGAGGCATACCGGCATGAAGCAGAACGACATCACGATTCGACCGCTCAAGCTCAGCGACATCAGTGCCGTGATGGCTCTGCATCGAGAGCTCGGCTGGAATCCGGCCTTCAAGGCCGATGGCAGTACTCTCAAGCAGCGTCTCGAGGCGCTGGCCGGCGAGGAAAACGCCTTGCTGCTGGTGGCGGAACGCAAGAAGCATGTGGTCGGCTACATCCACGGCGAAATCGTGACCTACCTGTTGTTCGCCGGGCGCGAGATGCTGGTGAGCGAGCTGTTCGTCATGGAAGCGGCGCGCGGGAAAGGCGTGGGCAAGGCGCTGATCGGCGCCATCGAAACCGAGGCCGTGAAACACAAGTGCTTTCGCATCAGTGTGCTCAACAGTCGTGAACGGGATTCCTACAAGCGCGGATTCTACCCGGCGCTCGGCTATCGCGAACGCACGGAGACGGCGAACTTCGTCAAGCGGCTGGACTGGGGCTGAGGCGACTCAGCGAAAACCGTAGCGCGAGCGGAAGTAGAACTGCAGGCGATCCTGCTCGGATGGATCGAAAACTTCATCGGTCAGGCGATACTGGGCTTCGGCGCGCAGATTCAGCACTGGTGTAACCTGCCAGGTCCAGCCGGCGATAAACCGCGACACTCCTTCGCTACGCGGCGCCGCGCCGTTACCGTTGGCGACCGGTTCCAGCGTATCGTATTCATTGCGCTGCCAACTGAGACTGGCGAACGGCGTGTGGTCACGCCACAGAGAATAGCGTCCCTCGAAGGCCAGACCATAGTAGCGACGGTTGCTGTAGCCGCTGGCACGGTCTTTCATGCCCTCATCCCCGAGATACAACTGACTGCTCAGCAGTGAGGACTGACTGACCTGCTGGCTCCAGCCGAATGCCGCGCTGTTGCCGCTGGCATTCAGGGTATCGGTGCGGGTTTGTACCTGATCGCGGTACTGGGCGCTGAGCGAGAACCGCTGGCTGGCATTGAGTTGGTGCTGCCACTCAATGGCCAGTGCACTGCTCAGCAACGCCCGATTGGGGTCCTGCTGCTGCTGGAAGCGTACTACCGGTAAACTGCTCGGCTCTGAACGAAAATCGGACAGTCCCGCGGACGGCGGGGCGTCGAGATGTGAAAAGTGCAGGGTCAAGAGCGGGCTCTCGACCAGCCGCGGCATCAGCGGATCGGGTTCCCCGGCCAGGACAACGCCGCTCCCGGTCAGGGCGGTCAGGATCAGGCATGTCAGCGACAGGCGGCTCGAAGGCATGCGAAACCTTGAAAATCAGGGTGAGAGGAAAATATAGCACATCAACCGGTCCGCTGATCCGGTGCCAAGCACCTTACAACCGGTTTCGAACCCACACTGCCGCCATGAAGACCAATCCGGCGCCGCCAAACAGCCAAGCCGCGGGTTCGGCCCAGGCCAGACCGTTGCGACCGCCGAGCGTCAACACGACCGCGCCGGCGATTAGCAGGCCGCTGCCGATCACGGCCAGCAACAGGCGCCGGTGATGGCCGCGCAGCTCGGCGCGCAGGCGCGCCAGGTCGGCGGATTGCCAGTGCAAGGACAAGTCGCCGTTACCCGCCTGTCGCAGGAGGTCAAAAACCGTGGCCGGCATTTCCGGCAAAATCCGCCACCAGCGCGGAAATTCCCGCTGCAGCGTCTTCACAAAGGCGGTTGGGCCGAACTGATCGCGCATCCAGCGCTCGAGGAACGGCTTGGCGGTTTCCCACAGATCAAGGTCGGGATACAACTGGCGGCCAAGCCCTTCGATGTTGAACAGCGTCTTCTGCAGCAGCACCAGCTGCGGCTGCACTTCCATATTGAAGCGACGCGCGGTCTGGAACAGACGCAACAACAATCGGCCAAACGAGATGTCCCTGAGCGGCTTGGCGAAGATCGGCTCGCACACCGAACGAATGGCGGCTTCGAATTCCTCCAGCCGGGTATCGCGATTCACCCAGCCGGCGCGCACGTGTGCTTCGGCCACGGCGCGGTAATCACGATTGAAGAACGCCAGGAAATTCTCGGCCAGATAGTGTTTGTCCCGTTCCGAGAGCGTGCCCATGATGCCGAAATCCACGGCCCGGTACTGGCCTTCGGGGGAAACAAAAATATTGCCGGGATGCATATCGGCATGAAAGAAACCGTCGCGGAACGCCTGGGTGAAGAATATCTCCACGCCGGAATGGGCCAGTTTTTTCATGTCGATCCCGGCGCGCTTCAGCTCGGCAATATTGCTGATCGGGATGCCGGCAATGCGTTCCATCACCATGACGTTGGAACGCGTCAGGTCCCAGTACACGCTCGGTACGTACAACAGCGATGAATCTTCGAAGTTCGCGCGCAAACGGCTGGCGTTGGCACCCTCGCGCATCAGGTCCAGCTCGCCATGAATCGTCTTGCGGTATTCGTCCACTACTTCCATCGGCTTGAGCCGGCGGGCCTCCGGCCACCAGCGTTCGGTCAGTTGTGCCAGCGTGTCGAGCAGTGCCAGATCGCGCTCGATGATGCGCTCGATCCCCGGTCGCAGCACCTTGACCGCGACCGCGGTACCGTCGTGCAGCGTTGCCAGGTGCACCTGGGCCACCGAGGCCGAAGCCACCGGCTGTAAGTCGAACTCGCGGAAATGCTGATCGAGCGGACCGCCGAGCGCTTCCTCGACCAGTCGTTGGGCCTCGGCCCCGGGGAATGGCGGAACCCGGTCCTGCAGGCGCGCGAGTTCCAGCGCGAGGTCGTCCGGCAGCAGATCCGGTCGGGTCGAGAGCATCTGCCCAAACTTGATGAAGATCGGCCCCAACTCCTCGAGCGCTTCGCGCACTCGCGTCCCACGCGGACGCTCCGTGTGTCGGAACCAGTGCCCGGTCAAGGCCCGCCACAAGAACCGATACGGCCGGAACAGGTGCACGGCGCGCACGAATTCATCGAGATCGTGGCGCACAAACACCTGTGAAATGTGGAGCAAGCGTCCGAGCTGGGAAAGCGGGGTCATGCCGAAATCCGGGTAGCGAGACGCTGGATGCGCGCGGCGAGGCGGTCGACATCGCTACGCAACACGTCGACACCGTCCAGCAACGCCTCGACTTCGGTGCGCACCGGCACCAGCCGGCTTTCTTCCTGCAGGTACTCGGCGGTGTTCATGCCAAAGGTCTTGAGTGCTTCGACATGCCAGGCATGGGCAGCGCGCACGGTTCGGGCCAGCGCATGCCCGGCCGGATCTCCGAACAGTCGGGTCAGCGGCTCCTCCCAGTCGAGATCGAGATGGTGCAGGAGGGTCTGCATCCGCTGGCCGAGAGCCACATCCCCCTGGATATCGAGCTCGCCCGGGGCCGGTCCGCGCCGCTCCGGATCGAGACCAAGCCGGACAAAGGTGGAAAGCGTGCCACACAGGGTCACGGCGGGTGGNNCCGAGGTCACGGAACTCGACACACACCACCCGCCCCTGCAGGTCGCCGAGGCGTTTCAGGGTTTCCGGGTCGAGGCGCAACAGGCGGTTACCGGCGTCTTCAATAAACGGCAGAAAGGGCAGTGACATGGAGACATTCTCGCCGCAAGGCGCGTGGCGGTCTAGAACTTGTAGGCTTTGTGAAGGGCGACGATCCCGCCGGTAAGGTTGAAGTAGTGCACGCGCTCGAAACCGGCCTGCTCCATCAATCCCTTGAGTGTTTCCTGATCCGGGTGCTTGCGGATCGATTCGACCAAATAGCGGTAGCTGGCCTCATCATTGGCAATCAGCTTGCCGAGCTTGGGCAGGATATTAAAAGAATAGGCGTCATACACCGTGCCGAGCCCCGGCAGCACCGGCTTGGAAAACTCCAGCACCAGCAACCGCCCGCCCGGCTTCAGTACCCGGAACATCGAGGCCAGTGCGCGGTCCTGATGGGTAACATTGCGCAACCCGAAGGCGATCGTGATGCAATCGAAGTGATTGTCCGGGAACGGCAGGGATTCTGCATCGGCCTGTACAAATTCAATATTGCCGGCCAATCCATGGTCGGCGAACCGTCCGCGTCCGACATCCAGCATCGCGGCATTGATATCGGCGACCGTGACGGAACCGCCGCGACCCACCTGCCGGGCGAATGCGACCGAGAGGTCACCAGTGCCACCGGCGACATCCAGCACGTGCTGCCCCGGGCGAACACCGGCCTGGTCGATGGTGAAGCGCTTCCACAGCCGATGGATACCGAGCGACATCACGTCATTCATGATGTCATAGCGACTCGCGACCGAATCGAACACCTGTCCGACGAGGCCGGCCTTGGCCGATTCCGGCACTTCGCGAAATCCGAAGTGCGTCGTGGACTCGTCGCGCTTGCTGTTCATGACACGGCCTTCCGTTTGTGTCCGGCCGCATCCAGCCGCTCGAGGTAACGCTTCCAGTTGGCCTCGTGGTTCACGCCCAGATCGTGCAGGTACTCCCAGGAATAGATGCCGGTGTTGTGCTCGTCATCGAAGTGAAGTGCGACCGCATAGGTGCCGACCGGCTCGATGGCGGTGATATTGACGTTTTCCTTGCCGAGCTGCAGGACTTCCTGGCCCGGGCCATGACCGCGCACCTCGGCCGAAGGGGAATATACCCGCAGGTATTCACAAGGTAGCTTGAAATGTGAACTGTCGTCGAAGGTGATTTCGAGGACGCGGGATTTCTGGTGCAGCTTGATTTCAGTGGGACGAACCGTGTTCTGACGCATGTGAAATATCCGGAACCCATGGAAATGCGGGAAAGGTGGCCAGTATACCTGTTTCCGGGATTCTGCGGCCGGTCACGGGGATGTCATAATAATGGTATGAAATACGACGCTCGTCATGAAACAGTCATTGGCCGCTTCTGCACATCCCTGTGCAGCGCGGCACTTGGGCATCCTGTCCAATGACGATTTTCCGTGATTTCATCAGGGTATTACGGTTATGCCAGGAACCATATTGATAGTCGAAGACGAACAGGCCATCCGCGAGATGGTATGTCTGGCCTTGGGCCAGGGTGGATTTGAGTGCCGCGAGGCAGACAACGCCCAAGAGGCCCAGCAACGCATTCTCGAAGGGGTGCCGGACCTGATCCTGCTCGACTGGATGCTGCCCGGAATGAGCGGCATCGAGTATGCCCGCAAGCTGCGCGCCGACAAACTGACCCGCGATGTGCCAATCATCATGCTGACTGCCCGCACTCAGGAAGAAGACAAAGTGCGCGGCCTCGATACCGGCGCCGACGACTACATGACCAAACCGTTCTCGACCCGTGAGCTGATCGCCCGCACCCGGGCCCTGTTGCGCCGCACCGCTCCGCAAACGACAGACGTGCCGGTGGAGGTGGATGGCCTGTCGCTCGACCCGGTCACGCACCGGGTGCAGGCCGGGGACCGCAAGCTGGAGCTGGGACCCATGGAATTCAAACTGCTGCATTTCTTCATGACGCATCCGGAACGCGTGCACTCGCGCACCAGCATCCTCGACAGCGTGTGGGGAACCAATGTGTACGTCGAGGAGCGCACGGTCGATGTACATATCCGCCGCCTGCGCAAGGCGCTGTCCACCAGCGGTCACCAACGGCTGATCCAGACAGTGCGTGGCTCCGGCTACCGGCTCTCGGCCCAGGACTGACCCGTGCCCGAAAACCTTTGGCGGGAAATCTGGATTCTGGTAGCGGTCGCAGCGCTCAGCCTGATACTGGCCGAGATAACCGGTTATCCGTTCCTGATCGCCGCGCTGGGATTCGGCCTGTACATCGGCCTGAATCTGCGCCATCTGGTGCAGCTCAACAGCTGGCTAATCAACAAGCGCCAAGATGTGCCGGACGCCGGCGGCCTGTGGGGCGAGGTGCTCGACCGCATCCGCGCGCTCACCAAGGAAACCGAGCGACGCGAAGACCGGCTGACTGAAATGGTGGCGCGCTTCCAGAGCGCCTCGGCCGCCACGCCGGACGCCATGGTGATTGTCTCGCCGCAACACGAAATCGAGTGGGCCAATGCCGCAGCCGAACGCCTGCTCGGTATGTCGACACCACGCGACATCGGCCAGCGTGTCGTCAATTTGATTCGTTACCCCGATTTCAGAAAATATCTGGAACGCGGGGATTACACCGAGGCACTGCCGATGACCTCCCCGATCCAGGCAGACAAATCGCTATCGGTACGCATTATCCCGTTCGGCCACTATCAGAAACTGATTATCGCGCGCGACATCACCCACCTTGTGAATCTCGAGCGCCTGCGTCAGGATTTTGTGGCCAACATCTCGCATGAACTGCGTACTCCGTTGACCGTTCTCACGGGGTTTCTCGAAACCCTCAAGGATATGGACAAGCCGGCCGGCGCCGATCTCCAGAAACACTTCCACACCATGCACGACCAGGCGCAGCGCATGACCCGCCTGGTGGATGACCTTCTCACCCTCTCAAAACTTGAAACCACACCGGCCGCACGCCACGAGAATGTGGTCGACGTGCCCGCGATGCTGGCCGCGCTCAACGAAATGGGCGAACTCGTCAGCGGTGAACGCCGGCATCACATCAGCCTGCAGGCTGATGCCGGCCTCAAGCTGGTCGGTAACGAGGAGGAGTTGCGCAGCGCCTTCTCCAATCTGATCAACAATGCCGTACGCTACACCCCGGCCGGTGGCGATATCCGCCTCGTCTGGAAGCTGGACGGCGACACCCCGGTGTTCGCCGTCACCGACACCGGTGAAGGCATTGCCCCGCAACACCTCCCGCACCTCACCGAGCGCTTCTACCGGATCGACACGGCGCGCTCGCGTGACACCGGCGGCACCGGTCTGGGGCTGTCGATCGTCAAGCATATCCTGCTGCGTCACGACGGCCGTCTCACAATCGACAGTGCGTTGGGCAAAGGCAGCACCTTTCGCTGCAGCTTTCCCGCCAATCGGGCAGTACAGGTCACGCCCGCACAACACAAGTTATAACGAGCAGTCGTTCGACTTGTCACACAGTGGTCATATTCTGCTGCCAGAGTCCAACGCCCTTGAACCCGGTAAATGCATCATGACCAAGCCTCATCCCCTCCGCCTGCTGTTTCTCTGTACTGGTAACTCCTGTCGTTCACAGATGGCCGAAGGCTGGGTCAATCATTTGGGTGGGGATCGTGTGATAGCCGAATCCGCCGGCATCGAGTCACACGGAAAAAATCCGCGCGCCATCAACGTCATGCGCGAGGCTGGCGTCGACATCTCCGGCCAGGAATCAACCCGCGTGACGGACGACATGATCGTACGCGCCGATATCGTGGTGACCGTCTGCGGACATGCCGACGAGCATTGTCCGGTGCTGCCACCGGGCGTGAAGAAACTTCACTGGCCACTCAGTGATCCGGCCAAGGCCTTCGGGACGGAAGAAGAAATCATGCGAGTGTTTCGCGCTACGCGCGATGAAATCAGGGCACGCGTTACCGACCTGATCGACGACCTGCGCCGGTCCGGAGCGATCCCATGAGTGCGCAGTGCGAGGTCACTGCGCGTCAGGCTGAGGATGAACCGCTCGGTCTGTTTGAGCGCTATCTGACGTTGTGGGTGTTCCTGTGCATTGCCGTAGGCGTCGCGCTGGGTCAGATCCTGCCGGCGGTTTTCCAAACCATCGGCCAACTGGAGGTCGCCAGGGTCAACCTGCCTGTGGCAGGTCTCATATGGCTCATGATCATCCCGATGCTGCTGAAGGTGGACTTCGGTGCGTTGCAACAGCTTCGCGCGCACTGGCGCGGCATTGGCATCACACTTTTCATCAATTGGGCGGTCAAGCCGTTTTCCATGGCACTGCTAGCATGGCTGTTCATTCGCGAGTGGTTTACGACGTGGCTTCCGGCCGGACAAATTGACTCGTACATTGCCGGACTGATTCTGCTCGCGGCCGCGCCCTGCACTGCCATGGTGTTCGTGTGGAGTCACCTGTCGAAGGGTGAGCCAAATTTCACGCTCACCCAGGTGGCAATCAATGACATCATCATGGTCTTTGCCTTCGCCCCGATCGTCGGCCTGTTGCTTGGGCTCTCCGCTATCACTGTTCCGTGGAACACGCTGTTGTTGTCGGTTTTCCTCTACATCGTCCTCCCGGTTGTCGTTGCCCAACTGTGGCGCCGGCATCTGCTGACACGCGGGCCGGAGACGTTGGCGACTGTACTGACACACCTGCATCCAATGTCACTCGTAGCACTGCTTGCCACCCTCGTCATGCTATTCGGGTTCCAAGGCGAACAAATCCTCAAGCAGCCACTGGTCATCGTGCTTCTGGCGGTGCCGATTCTGATTCAGGTGTATTTCAATTCGGGGCTTGCCTATCTGCTCAACCGCCGTTTCCGGGTGACCCATTGCATTGCTGCGCCCTCGGCACTGATTGGCGCCAGCAATTTCTTCGAGCTGGCTGTAGCTACGGCCATAAGCCTTTTTGGCTTCGAGTCTGGCGCGGCGCTGGCAACCGTGGTTGGGGTGCTGATCGAGGTGCCGGTGATGCTTTCAGTTGTAAAAATAGCCAATGTGACCCGTGGGTGGTACGAGCGCGGCTGACTGGATTACCAGACTCCAACACCGCACTCGTCATCAAATTGTCATATTCAGTCATCATGCTGTCACACAATGACCGCATGATGATCCGGCCTCAATCAAATCTACTGGAGATTCAATCCATGCTCAGAAAGTCCCTGATATTCCTGGCCATTGCGGCAGTTGCTTCACTGGCGATGTCGCTCGCGCAGGCGGCCAGCACCATCAATGGCGCCGGTGCGACCTTCCCTTACCCCATTTATGCAAAATGGGCTGCGGTCTACATGAAAGAGACTGGCAACCGCATCAACTACCAGTCCATCGGCTCGGGCGGCGGGATCAAGCAGATTAAGGCCAAGACCGTCCATTTCGGCGCGTCGGACAAACCGCTGGACGCCAAGGAGCTCGGCGAATCTGGCCTTATGCAGTTCCCGATGGTCATGGGCGGCGTGGTTCCGGTTATTAACCTGAAAGGGATCAAGCCGGGCGAACTCAGGCTTTCGGGCACAGCATTGGCCGATATCTATCTCGGCAAGATCACAACGTGGAACGATCCGGTCATCGTCAAGCTCAACCCGGGGGTGAACCTCCCGGCCGATAAAATCAATGTCGTATCGCGCGCGGACGGATCCGGCACCACCTACATTTTCACCCACTATCTGTCCAGGGTAAGCGCCGAATTCAAGGGGAAGATCGGCAACAATACATCGGTTTCCTGGCCGGCCGGTGTTGGCGGCAAGGGCAACGAAGGCGTTGCCTCCTATGTACAGCGCCTCAAGGGTGCGATCGGTTATGTAGAATACGCCTATGCCTTGCAGAATAAGATGACCTACACGCAACTGCAGAATCGGGCCGGGGCGTTTGTGAAGCCTGACATAGCAAGCTTCCAGGCCGCGGCCGCCAATGCCGACTGGGCCAAGAGCCCGGACTTCAATCTGATGCTCACCGACCAGCCGGGGGCCAAGAGCTGGCCGATTACCGGGGCCACCTTCATCCTGATGCACACAAAACAGGACAAGGCCGAGAGCGCGACGGATGTACTCAAATTCTTCGACTGGGCCTACCGCAAAGGGGACAAACTGGCGGAGGAACTGCATTACATTCCGATGCCGGAAAGTGTCGTGAAACTGGTGCAGAACAGCTGGAAGAAAGACATACGCGATGCCGGCGGCAAAGCCGTGTGGAACGAAGCCCGCGTTCAGAAGTAATATTGCCGTCATCCATGCAGCCGCGGGGTCCGGTATGGACCCCGCATTCTTTTTTTGAATATGACACCTGACTATGGCCATCGGTCGCCCTGACATTCCGGATCGCGCATTACGCCGCCAGTGGCTGCTGGATCGCATATTCCAGGGCGCCACCCAGGTGTCCGCCGGACTGGTGCTGGTGATCCTGCTCGGTATCATCGTGTCATTGTTCATCGGAGGCTGGCAGGCGCTCAACCTCTTCGGTGTCGGCTTCCTGACCAGCGATGAATGGAACCCAGTGACCGACCAGTTCGGTGCGCTGGTTCCAATCTACGGCACGCTGGTGAGTTCACTGATTGCCCTGTTGATCGCGGTGCCTATCGGTTTCGGAATTGCTTTGTTCCTCACCGAGGTCGCGCCGCACTGGATGCGCCGGCCAATCGGCACGGCCATTGAGCTGCTCGCGGCCATCCCCAGCATTATTTACGGCATGTGGGGTCTGTTCGTGTTTGCTCCTCTGCTCTCCCGGTATGTGCAGCCGTGGCTGCAGGATACCTTCGGTAATACTGCGATTATCGGCGCACTGTTTCAGGGTGCGCCTCTCGGCATCGGCATGCTGCCGGCCGGCATCATTCTGGGCATCATGATTATTCCATTCATCACCGCGATCATGCGCGATGTATTCATGACCACCCCCAAGTTCCTAAAGGAATCCGCATACGGTGTGGGGGCCACCCACTGGGAGATGGTGTGGAACGTGGTGCTGCCCTACACCCGCATTGGTGCGGTCGGCGGCATCTTCCTCGGTCTCGGACGGGCGCTCGGCGAAACCATGGCGGTAACCTTCATCATCGGCAACACCCATCGACTGAGCGTCTCGCTGTTTGAACCGGGCAACTCGATCGCCTCAACCCTGGCCAACGAGTTCACCGAGGCGGTGGGCGAAATCCACACCTCGTCCCTCATCGCTCTCGGCCTGGTGTTGTTCATGATCACTTCGGTGGTGCTGGCCCTGGCCAAACTATTACTGATGTCCCTGGAGCGACGCGATGCCGTCAAGCACTGACCGCAAAGCCATGGACTGGCGCTATTTTCGGCGGCGCGCCGTCAACATCGTGAACCTGTCGGGCTCGGTGTTTGCCACGTTATTCGGCCTGATCTGGCTGTTCTGGATACTCTGGACCACTTTCAGTGCCGGCATCGCCGCCTTCGACATGAGCCTGTTCCAGCAGGATACTCCGGCGCCGGGTAGCGAAGGCGGATTGGCCAACGCCATCATCGGCAGCCTGATCATGGTCGGACTCGCGACCGTGATCGGCACACCGATCGGCATTCTGGCCGGTACCTACCTGGCCGAGTATGGCAAGAAAACCCGGGTCGCGGGATTCATCCGCTTCATCAATGACATCCTGCTGTCCGCCCCGTCGATCATTATTGGCCTGTTTGTCTACGAAATTGTCGTGCTGCAGGTTGGCCACTTCTCGGCGCTCGCCGGGGCGCTGGCACTGGCCGTGATCATGTTGCCGGTGATCATTCGCACCACCGAGGAAATGCTGCGACTGGTGCCAAACCCATTACGCGAGGCGGCGCTGGCGCTCGGCGCACCACGCTGGAAAATGATCTCGCTGGTCGCCTACCGCGCCGCCATGTCCGGCATCCTCACCGGGATCCTGCTGTCAGTGGCGCGCATCGCCGGCGAAACTGCCCCACTGTTGTTCACGGCGCTCAACAACCAGTTCTGGAGCACTGACCTGACACAGCCGATGGCCAACCTTCCGGTGGTCATCTTCCAATTCGCCATGAGCCCATACGAGTCGTGGCATGCCCTTGCTTGGGCCGGTTCGCTGCTGATCACCCTGAGCGTGCTGGCCTTGAGCATTCTCGCACGCGTCTTCCTGCGCAAAGCCCGGATGGAACACTGATGAGCAACCTTCCCGCCAGCAACAATGTGACAAGCAAATTGCAAGTGCGTGACCTGAACTTCTATTACGGGAAGTTCCACGCGCTCAAAAATATCCAGCTGGACGTGGCCAGCCACCGGGTCACAGCCTTCATCGGCCCATCCGGTTGCGGCAAATCCACGCTGCTACGCGCGTTCAACCGCATGTACGAGCTCTACCCGGGCCAGCATGCCACTGGGGAGATCATTCTGGATGGCGAGAACATCCTGTCGCCACGCACCGATTTGTTCCGGTTGCGCGCACGGGTCGGCATGGTGTTCCAGAAACCGACTCCATTCCCGATGTCGATCTACGAAAACATCGCTTTTGGCGTGCGCCTGTATGAGAAGCTTGGCAAGTCGGCCATGGACGAGCGCGTGGAGTCGGCATTGCAGCAGGCCGCCCTGTGGGGCGAGGTGAAGGACAAGCTGCGCCAGAGCGGCATGAGTTTGTCGGGCGGCCAGCAACAGCGCCTGTGTATCGCGCGCGCGATCGCCGTCAGCCCGGAAGTGGTGCTGCTCGACGAGCCGGCCTCGGCCCTCGATCCGATTTCAACACTCAAGATCGAGGAACTGATCTACGAACTCAAGAAGAATTACACGCTGGTGATCGTGACTCACAACATGCAACAGGCGGCGCGTGTGTCCGACTACACCGCCTTCATGTACCTTGGCGAGCTGGTCGAGTTCGGCAACACCAATCAAATTTTCACCAACCCGTCCAAGAAACAGACGGAAGACTACATCACCGGCCGGTACGGCTGAGCAGAGGAGCCTTCATGGAACCGATTCATACCCACATCTCCCGCCAGTTCAACGCGGAGCTGGAAGATATCCGCACCCGAGTCCTGCAGATGGGCGGACTGGTCGAAGAACAGATCGGCCGCGCGATCAGCGCGCTGGTACAGGGCGACACGACCATGGCCGATGCCGTTGCGACCGAGGACTACAAGGTCAACCGCATGGAAGTGAACATTGATGAGGAATGCAGCCAGATCATCGCGCGCCGCCAGCCGGCTGCAGGTGATTTACGCCTCGTCGTGGCGGTCATCAAGACAATCACCGACCTTGAGCGTATCGGCGACGAAGCCGAAAAAATTGCGCGCATGGCGACCCGCCTCGCTACCGAGGAGCGCCCGAAGAACAACTACATGGAAATCCAGGCGCTCGGCAACCACGTACGCCTGATGGTGCACGATGCGCTTGACGCCTTCGCGCGCCTCGACATTGAGGCGGCGATCCGCATCGCCCGCGAGGATGAACGCGTTGACAGTGAATACGAAGGAGTGATGCGCCAGATGATCACCTACATGATGGAAGATCCGCGCACCATATCCCGTACCCTGAATGTAGTGTGGGCGGCACGTGCGCTGGAACGCATCGGCGACCATGCCTGCAACATTTGCGAATACATCATCTATCTCGTCAAAGGCAAGGATGTGCGCCACACCAGTCTCGAACAGATAGAGAAGGAAATTCTTGGCCGCAGCTAATCAATACGACTTGTCGAATAAATAACGAGGCCTGGGGCCCCGTTATTTATTCGGCCGATGGATAAGCGCCGCTCAGTCTTCCTTCAGCCACTTTGCGACGCGCGATGCGAAATACGTGAGGATTGCGTCAGCGCCAGCACGCTTGAAAGACAACAATGATTCCAGGATCACAGCACGTTCGTTGAGCCAGCCATTGTGTGCGGCGGCCATGAGCATGGCGTACTCGCCACTCACCTGATAGACGAAGGTCGGAGCCCCGAACTCGTCTTTTACACGCCGCACGATGTCGAGATACGGCATGCCGGGTTTGACCATCACCATGTCGGCGCCCTCTTCCAGATCGAGCGCGACCTCTCTGAGAGCTTCGTCGGAGTTGGCGCAGTCCATCTGGTAGCTGTACTTGTT
>DKBE01000036.1 GCA_002451085.1 Proteobacteria bacterium UBA6908
TACAACACCTGGCCCGATGCCGGGACCACGCCGTTCCGCAGCGAAAAGAATTCGAACTGGGAAGGCGCGTACCGCGTGCCGGCGTTCGCCCGCTGGCCCGGCCACTTCCCGGCCGGCACAACGCTCAACGGCATCGTTGCACACGAGGATTGGCTGCCCACCTTTGCCGCGGTTGCCGGTGCCCCAGACATCAAGCAGAAGCTGCGCAAGGGAACCGACATCAACGGCCGCCATTACCGCAACTACATTGATGGCTATGACATGCTGGACTACCTGAGCGGCAAGACCGACAAGTCACCCCGCCACGAGTTCTGGTATGTGAATGATGACGGTCAGATTGTCGCCGCGCGTTATGATGACTGGAAGGTCGTGTTCCTGGAAAATCGCGGCGAAGCCTTCGGCGTCTGGCGCGAGCCGTTCGTCGAGCTGCGGGTGCCGTTGTTGTTCAACCTGCGCCGCGACCCGTTCGAGAAGGCCCAGCACAACTCGAATACCTATGATGACTGGTTCCTCGATCGAGCATTCGTGGCCGTCCCCATACAAAGCCTGGCCGCGAGGTTCCTGCAAACCATGAAGGAATTTCCGCCGAGCCAGAAACCCGGTTCGTTCAATCTCAGCAAGATCGAAGAGCAGTTGCGAAATGCGGCGGGTGGAAGCAAGTAGTCGGCAACTGGACACCGGGTTGAATCTGACCTGATCGCAGTAGAATGAACAGGCCGCTCTGGAAGAGCGGCCTGTTTTATTTCTGCCATAGGGTGAAGGGAAGTGGGGCTTGATTAATTCTCGAACCACCCAACCGGTATTCGTCTTTGTAGCGGCGTGGAGAGTTGCGTGCCGGATCGAACTATTACTGGAACGACCGCACGGGCAAGGCTATACCGCGCAGGTCATTGCTCGTCGATAAGGAGCCAAGTGGTGCCGCCAATCGTGGATCGAATCATTAAGGAACCCTTACTGCACTTTTTGCTGATTGGCGTGCTGCTGTTCGGTCTGTTCGCGGTTATTAACAAGGATTCGGCGGGGCCGACAAACCGCATCGCGATCACCCGCGCAGACATCGAGCAACTTCAATCGCTGTTTCAGCGCCAATGGCAACGGTCGCCCACGCCTCAAGAGCTGCAAGCGTTGATCGACGGGCGTATTCGTGAAGAGGTGCTGTATCGCGAAGCGCTGGCGATGGGACTCGAAAAAGACGATGTCATCGTACGGCGCCGCCTTGCCCAGAAGACGGAATTCCTGATTACCGATGTTACCGATCCCAGCCAGGTGGATGACAAGGACCTGATGGCATTTTACGAAAAACACCCGGAACGTTACGCCCGGGATGTGAAATTGAGCTTTCGCCACATCTATTTCAACCCGGAACAACGTGGCAAGCAGTTGTTGGATGAGGCCAATGCCACATTGAATACATTACGCACAACGCGTGTTGGGATCGATGCCCCCAAGCCCGACGGGGATCGGTTCATGTTGCCATCTCGTTATCAGCTGACATCGGCCAGCGACATCGCCAGGGATTTCGGGCGGGCTTTTGCCGATACGCTGGTAACGCTGGATCCCGATAGCTGGCAAGGACCGATCGAGTCTGGTTACGGTGTGCACCTCGTGTACATACAGCACCGCGAGACGACCGGGCGGCGACCGTTCTCCGAAGTGCATGAAATGGTCAAAAATGATTATTTGTATGAACTGCGCCAGAAGCGCAGCGCGGAAATCGTTCAGAAACTGAAATCACGTTATACGATCACGATAGCCCCTGTTCACTAACAACGGTTGGCACGGAGCATCATGGTGATGAAACACTGGATACAGGCGTTGGTGCTGATCGTTCCCGCTTTTTGGGCAACGACCGGGTCCGCCCACGAATCCCGTCCGGCGTACCTCGAAATCAACGAGACGCAAGCCCATGTATTCGACATTACCTGGCGGCGCCCGGCGCTTGGTGAAATGGTCTTGTCCATGCAGCCGGTCTTTCCTGAATCTTGCTCCACACAGGGCAAGGTGGCCAGTTATTTTTCCCAGGGGGCGCACATCCAACGGTGGACCATCGCGTGTCAGCCGGTCGGGTTGGTGGGACAGAACATAGCGATCGAAGGCCTGGCACAAACCATTACCGACGTGCTGGTGCGCGTGGCCTTCATGGACGGACTGACACAAACACAGATCCTGCGCCCCAACGCCACGGCGTTTAGGGTGAAAGGCACGGCCTCGAAATGGGAAATCGTTGATGACTATTTCCGTCTCGGTGTTGAACATATTCTCGGGGGTATCGATCACCTGCTGTTCGTGCTCGCGCTGTTGATCATCGTCGAGGGCACGCGCCGGCTGTTGGCGACCATTACCGCGTTTACGGTGGCGCACAGTCTCACGCTTGCCGCCGCGACCCTCGGCTGGGTGCAGGTACCGCAAAAACCGGTCGAAGCGGTGATCGCGCTCAGCATTGTCTTTGTCGCCGGTGAGATTCTCCATGGCCGGCAGGGCCGGGCCGGCATCACCCGGCGCCTCCCCTGGGTGGTGGCGTTCACCTTCGGGTTGCTGCACGGATTCGGCTTCGCCGGTGCACTGGCGGAAGTGGGCCTGCCGCACAAGGAGATACCGCTCGCTTTGCTCACATTTAATGTAGGGGTTGAGGCCGGTCAAATTCTCTTCATTATTGCGGTGCTTGGCTTGCTTCGCGTATTAAAACGCGTTATCAAGGCAGAACCGCGTTGGGCCGTGCCGGCGACCGCCTATGGCATTGGCGGCATGGCGGCATTTTGGTTGATCGAGCGGGTGAGCGGATTTTACTGACACATCAACCCGCGCACGGTGTCGATGTGGATACAAGCTGACGACTCACCGATCTGAGTTGCACGGCAAACTAATAACAAGGAGCCGGAAATGAACGCACTGCGCCACCTGGGACTGATTTTGGCCTCGAGCAGCACACTCTTGCTCGCCGGAGCCGTGAATGCCGATTACGTCGGCAGCATCCTCGACCTGAAGGACGACGTGAAGGCCGGTATCGCGGAAAAGGGCAAGAAGCCTCTGAAGGAGGCGGGTTATTCCCCTTACGCAGGCAAGCATTTTCCAACCAAGGTCTTGTGGGGCGACACGCATCTGCATACCAAGCTTTCGCTCGATGCGCGCGCCTTCGGCGTGACCCTCGGTCCCGAGGAAGCGTACCGGCTTGCGCGCGGCGAGGAGATCACGACATCACATGGTGAGCGCATCAAGCTTTCGCGCCCGCTCGATTGGCTGGTGGTCGCCGACCATTCCGACGCCATGGGCTCCATGGATGAGGTCGTGAAGGGCAACCCCGCGTTGCTGAAGGATCCCAAGGCCAGGGAATGGCACGACCGCATCAACAAGGGCGGGGATACGGCACTGGCCGCGACGATGGAAATCATCGAGACCTTTGCCGGCGTCTCGGGCGAGAAGATCCCGCAGGTGTTGGTCGAGGAAAAGTTCGTTCGCTCCGTCTGGGAGCGCTACCTCGCGACGGCAGAAAAATTCAACGAGCCCGGCCGCTTCACGACCATGATCGGCTATGAATGGACCTCGACCGATGGCGGCAACAACCTGCATCGCAACGTGCTCTATCGCGACGGCGCCGACAAGGCGAAACAGATGTTGCCGTATACGACTGCAGAGAGCTTTAACCCGGAGGACCTCTGGAAGTGGATGTCCCGCTATGAGGACAAGACCAGGGGTAAGGTGCTGGCGCTGGCGCACAACGGCAACGTCAGCAACGGCCTCATGTTCCCGGAAATCAATCCGGTGACGGGCAAGCCGCTGACCCAGGACTATGCGCAGACACGGATCCGCTGGGAACCGATCTACGAGGTCACGCAAATCAAGGGCGACGGCGAATCGCACCCGTATTTGTCGCCGAACGACGAGTACGCCGGTCATGATGTGCTCTGGCAAAAGAGCAACCTCGGGCCGGTTCCAAAGAAGAAGGAAATGTACCAGTACGAATATGCCCGCGAGGCCCTCAAGAACGGCTTGAAGCTCGAAGCCAAACTCGGCACCAATCCATACAAGTTCGGCATGGTGGGTTCGACCGACAGCCACACGGCGTTGGCGACAGCCGAAGAAGACAACTTCTTCGGCAAACACAGCGGCAAGGAGCCACATGCCGATCGTTGGAGCAAGCTCGTCGGCAACTTCGGTGACATCAAATACTATGGCTGGGAACAGGTGTCGTCCGGCTATGCAGCGGTGTGGGCCACGGAAAATACCCGCGAAGCCATCTGGGATGCGATGAAGCGCAAGGAGGTCTATGCGACCACCGGCCCGCGCATGACGGTCTGGTTCTTCGGCGGCTGGGACTTCACCCGGCAGGATGCACAACAGCGCGCGCCGGGGTTGATTGGCTACAGCAAGGGCGTTTCGATGGGCGGTGATCTCACCAAGGCGTCCAAAGGCAAGGCACCGACGTTCCTGGTCGCGGCGCTCAAGGATCCCTACAGCGGCAATCTGGATCGTATCCAGATCGTCAAGGGCTGGCTGGACAGCGCCGGCAAGACGCACGAGAAGGTCTATGACGTCGTCTGGTCTGGCAATCGCAAGCCCAACGCGAAGGGCAAGTTGCCCGCGGTCGGCAACACGGTGGATGTGAAAAATGCGACCTGGGCCAACACCATCGGCGCCGCCGAACTGATTACGACCTGGAAGGATCCGCACTTCGACCCCAAACAGCGCGCCTTCTATTATGCCCGGGTGATTGAGATTCCGACCCCGCGCTGGACGGCGTACGACGCGAAGCGCTTCAACGTGACGATGGACAAGCAAGTTCCGATGACGACCACGGAGCGCGCCTACACCTCGCCGAT
>DKBE01000071.1 GCA_002451085.1 Proteobacteria bacterium UBA6908
GGGGTTAACCGCCGCAGTCGTGCCTCTTTGAGCGTGACATCGTAGTAGTCATTGAGGTTATCGATACCGTAGACACGATCGCCGCGCGCCAGCAACCGCAATGCCAAATTCGAACCGATAAATCCGGCAACGCCGGTGATCATGACCTTCATGGGATTTCCTTTATATAATTTTTAAGAAACGAAATATGACTGACAGATTCAGTGCGGTAACACTCGGCCGCAAATTTACAGTTCCCTGGATTGAAAATAGTTCAGCGCTGTCGAATTCGACACCTTAACAAATCGCTCACGTCGGACGTGGCAATTTGAAACGCTGCCCATAGGCCCGTAACACCACACCGTCCGGCACGATGGCTTCGACCACGACCCCGCCCTGAATCTGTTCACCCTGTTTATAGGGATGGTTGTTGATGTACAGAATACGCTGTGCCTCATCCTCTGCAAACACATGGATATTCACCACCAGAACCGGCAACCGATTCCGGAAACTGGCCGGCAGGCTGCTGAGCCAGGGCACTTCTTGCGTGTGCGCAATATTGTCCGGCGGTACGACGGCGACAGACTCCGAAGTTGAACTTTGCCCTATGGGCGCTTCACTGTCTGGCGCTGTTTGGGCAGACAGCGGTTGCGGCACGGATGGCGACATTGGCGTGCGCAGGGCTGTGTTCGTTTCCTTGGCCACATGCTCTTCGGTCGATCGTGTTGCCGGTGGTACCGCGATCAGCGCTGGCGGCGACACAATCACCTCGACTGGTGATCGGAACATCAGCCACGCGGACAACCCGAGCGCCACCAACAGGACCACACCGGCAGTCAGGGCCAGCCAGCGCAGCATGGCCGGTGTCTCCTGCGATGAGGCATCACGATAGACCGGTGCCTGTCGATGGCGGCGAGCACGCTCGGACTTGCGCAATGCCTCGAGAATGGTGGACATGACTAACGAGTCACCGGAGCAACACTGGCCGCTGTGATCTGGGGCGATTGTGCATTCGAGTCATAGGTGCGCAGATAGATCAGCGTCATCTTGCCGACGATGCCATCGTCCTGCAGTTGATGGCGACGCTGGAAATCCTTGACCTGGGCCTCCAGGCTGGCGTCGAACAGATCGGCTGGTACCGAGCTGGATTGCGGGATGCCGTAGCGCGCCAGCGCCTCGCGGACCCACACTACGGATGCACTGCGCATTCCACGCCGAATGGCACGATCACCGACGGCCGGCGGATCCCACAACAGCAGGTATTTTCCAAACCAGGCGCGATCGATCTCGGTCATGGGCAGCTCGATGAGACGATCGGGAAACTCGAGCGTTACCCGATCCTCAGTAAGTTTCGATACCAGTACATGATGACGGTTACCAGACTCATCGACCAGTTCGATGATGGCCGGTCGATTCAGCAAACGCAGATTGTTCCAGGTTCCGGATTCGAACAGGCAGCGCAGTCCGGCATTCTGCGCTCGCTCACAACCGGTGCTACCGGTGTGCTCGGCGTACACCAATCCCCAGTGCGTAAACAGTCGCTCGAAGGCGGTATTGGTATCGGTGGGAATCGTCGGGTCTGTAAAGATTTGCGCCAGGCTCGCGGCCGGAACGGCAGCGGGTGTCGTCACAGCGTTCGGGACAGGAGGTGCCGGTGTCGAAGTGACCGGTTCTGATGCCGCGACTGACGGAGACTCCACCCGGCTTTCAGGCTGTGGCTCTCTGGTGGGTGATAACTGGGCAATCCAGACTGAAAGACGCGCCGGAATCCGCTCCGGGGCCAGCTGCCACACTATCACCGCGCCAACAACGATAGCCGTCAACACGACGGCAAGTGCTATGGGCAACCGGCGTCGGGCCGTCCGGGGTCCAAATTCAACTTCGCGAGCCGCGGTGCGCATGATTGCGAGATTGACCTTGTGTCGACCGCGCGCATAGGTGGCCAGCAATGCACGATCGCAAAGAATGTTGATTAGCCGGGGCACGCCGTGCGTCAGGCGATGGGCCCACCATAACGCCGGGCTGCTGAACAACTGCGTGGTCGCGCCCGCCACACGACCACGGTGCTGCACATAGGCGCGTGTATCGTGCGCTGTCAATGCCTGCAGATCGTAGCGCGCCGTGATGCGCTGGGTGAGTTGCCGCATTTCCGGCTGAGCCAGCACCTCGTTCAGCTCCGGCTGACCGACCAGCACAATCTGAAGCAGTTTTTCCTTAGTGGTTTCAAGATTGGTGAGCAACCGAATCTGTTCAAGCACGTCACGGTTCAGGCGGTGGGCTTCATCGACAATCAGCACCGTGCGTCGCCCCTTGGCGTGATTTTCCAGGAGAAAGGTATTGAGCGTATCGATCAGCGCCTTGAGGCTGGGTTCGCTTGGCTTGGCAATATGCAAATCATCACATAGCGCCATCATGAATTCGCGGACCGAGAGAAATGGATAAAGGACTAGCGCGACATCCACGGACTCCGGCAGGCGCTGCAACAAGGCGCGGATCATGAGGGTCTTGCCGGTGCCAACCTCCCCGGTCAGCAACACGAACCCACCCCCACCGGTGATGCCGTACATGAGATGGGCCAGGGCATCCTGGTGTCGCTGACTGAGATACAGATAACGGGGGTCCGGCGACAGGGCGAACGGATTTTCCTTGAGGCCGAAATACTGGTTATACATGCGTGTGGCGACGCCCCTTATCCGCCAGAATACAGGTCAGAATCGATTGCAGACCCGCGAGGATACTGCCCTTGACAGATGCGAACAAGCCATTGAACGGAATCAGAAAAAACCGGACTGACATGACAATTACAGCCGTAATCGTCGACTTCATTATTTTATAGGATGAGAACAACCTAACTTTCTCCAAAAGTAGCGCAATTTCTACCGAAAAGCCGAGTCCAAAGAATCCGTGAGACTATGCTTAATGGTGTTTTCAGGCTGACCGGCGCGGGCTGACTTTTTCCACATGTTTCAATAAGATGCTTTAATTAGTTTAAACACAAGCTTAACCTCTCTGGGCCAATACTGCGATGACCGGACTGTCACTGAATATGCGCCAGACAGACTGGATGGCCACTGCCGAGCGTATAGCCACCAGCCGCTGGGCCCCCACGGCCGCAACCCTGGTTGCTGTGACCTTGTTGAGCTATAGCCTGGCGCAGTGGAGCTGGCGTCTGGTCAAGCCTCCGATGTCCGCGAGCGCGCCGGTCATCCCCGTAGCGATGACGGCCGCACCCGAGGCCGCATCAGTTCTGCGCGATCTGTTGGCCGCCAACCTGTTCGGCCTGGTGCCCCTTGGCAGCACGGCGCTATCGCCAGACACATTGCCAATGACCAGCCTAAATCTGGTGCTCACCGGAGTGATGGTGCGCGGCCAAGGCAGCTATGCCCTGATCCGGATCGATGGCGGCGACGAAACCCCAGTGACAATCGGCGAAGAAATCCTGGCGGGAGCCCGTTTGCATTCTGTTTATCCGGATCGAGTCGTACTGGCGCGCGGGGGCGGATACGAAGTCCTGATGCTGAAAGAGACGATCCCGGCATTGCCGCCCGGTTCAGTGACGATGAACAACGCACAACCTGCCAACGCGGTGGCCAGCGGTGTGCGCGCCAATGGCAACCAATACACGATCGACCGCGATGCCATTCAGCAGCAGATGCAACGCCCCGAGTTTCTGAGCCAGGCATTGATTGTTCCCAATGCAGGAGGCGGCTTTCTGGTGCGTGATGTTCAGGCCGGCAGCCTTTATGAAAAGTTGGGGGTACGGGTGGGTGACGTGATTCGCAGCGTTAATGGTCAACCGGTTAACAACATCGAAGATGTGATGAAGCTTTACCAGAGCATGGGGGGTATACAGCAGGCCGGCAATATCGCGCTGGATGTCACCCGCGGCGGCCGCAATCAGCAGCTTCAATACCGTTTCGAGTAACAAACCATGCCACTTCTCAAACGTACGCTCGGATGGATACTCGCCGTTAGCACCGCCTGGACCGCCATGGCCTGGGCACAGACCCCGGGACTCACGCAAGCAGCTCCCAAGGGCGCCAACAGCCCACTAAAATCCGCGCAGCAGACATCACCGCCACCGACCCCTTCTATCCCGCCACCTCCGGCGGCAGAACCAGTTGGCACGGGGACACCGAAAAAACCGGCCATGAAGCCGGGCGAAGTGCTGCTCAACTTCCAGGCCGCGGACATCCAGGCTGTAGTCAAGGCCATGTCCCAGATGACGCGGCGCAACTTCCTGCTGGATCCACGCGTCAAGGGTCAGATCACCATCATCTCGGCAAAACCGGTATCGAGCAATTCGGCCTACCAGATCTTTTTGTCGGCACTCAAGGCCCAGGGCTTCACAGCCGTCGAAGGCGTTGGCCACACACGCATCATTCCCACCACCGAGGCAAAAACGAACGCCGATGTAAGCGAACAGGCTCAAGGCGGGGAACGCATCATGACGCATGTGCTGATCGTGCAGCACAGCTCGGCAACGCAAATGATACCGTTGCTGCGTCCGCTGATGTCGCCCACGAGCCAGCTGTCGGCGCATGAACCGGCCAACGCCCTGATCATCACCGACTACGCCGACAACATCCGGCGTCTGTTGCGCATTGTCGAAAAGGTCGACCAGCCGGTCAGCACCGACGTCAATATCATCCAGCTCAAACATGCTTCGGGACTGGATCTGGCTGACCTCGTGACGCGTCTGTCCCTGCCAGGCGTCGGGCAACCGGGTCAACCCGGAGCACCCGCCGGCGTCACGGCAGGCGCCGACCGCTTTACCATTATCCCGGACATGCGCACCAATAGCCTGCTGGTGCGTGCTGACAACCCCGGTCGCGTCAATCAGATTCGCTCGCTGATCGAAAAGCTCGACGTACCAGCGGTGCGTGGCGGTAATACTCGCGTCGTGTACCTGCGCAATGCCGACGCCGCCAAACTGGCCGAGGTGCTGCGCGGCCTGTTGTCCGGGGAAGCGCGCGCCCAGCAAGCCGCCTCCGCCAGCCCGGCGCTCGCTGGCGGGGTGGCGCGCGCCGCAACGTCGACAGCGGCACGTACTGCCGAGGCCTCGCTAATACAGGCCGACGAAGCCACCAATGCACTCATCATCAGCGCCTCGGATGCGGTGTACAACAACCTGCGCGGTGTCATTGAAAAGCTCGATGTCCGCCGCACTCAGGTCTATGTCGAAGCCATGATCGTGGAAATGACTACCGATGCGGCGCGCCAACTCGGTGTGCAGTGGGCTGGTGGTGTTCCAGCCGGCAGCGGTGCTATAGCCGGTGTTCAAAACTTTCCGGGCGCCAACCCCAGTCTGCTGGGCGCCATCGCCGATCCGAAAGTAGCCCTTGCCGGCAGCGGTGGCCTGCTGCTCGGTTACCTGACAGGACAAACAATCACGCTACCAGACGGCACAGTGGTCCACAGCCTCGGGGCGCTGGCCAGCGCCCTGGAAACCAACAACCTGGGGAACATCCTGTCGACGCCCAACCTAATGACGCTCGACAATGCCGAAGCCAAGATCATCGTCGGCCAGAACGTACCGTTTGTGACAGGCGCGTTTTCCAATCCGGGAACAGGTGTCGGCGGTACGGTCGCCAATCCGTTCCAGACCATCGAGCGCAAGGACGTCGGCCTGACCCTCAAGATCAAACCGCAGGTCTCGGAAGGCGGTCTGATCAAGCTCGATATTTACCAGGAAGTTTCCAATATCTCGCGCACCGCCGTTGCCGGTGCGTCGGACCTCATTACCAACAAGCGCTCAATCGAAACCAAGGTGGTGGTCGATGACGGCCACACCATCATTCTCGGCGGCCTGATCGAGGATACGCGCAATGACAGCGTGTCCAAGGTACCGTTGCTCGGTGATCTGCCATTGATCGGTGGCCTGTTCCGCTATACGGACAAGTCGAGCAAACGCACCAACCTGATGGTGTTCCTGCGCCCGGTTATCATCTACGGTCCGAACGACAGCTACAGCATGACCATGGACCGCTACAACTACCTGCGCGTCCAGAACCAAGGTCAGTTTGGGCAAGAGGCCTTCAAGCGCCTGGAGCCGGCCGCGCCGGGCTCACTGCCGCCCAAGAAAGACAAAGATCCGCGACGCAACGTGGAAGAGACAGCTGCACCAACTGCGACAACGCCGAACACCGCGACAACTCCGGCGAATGAGACCAAGCCAGCGCCGGCCACATCACCGACATCCGGCAATACACCGCCTGCCGTTTCATCCGAACCGGCCGCTCCGCTGGACTGACCGATACTCATGCCGAACACGGCCGATCTTACCCAGCTGGATCCTCACTGGACCGGGCGCCTGCCCTACAATTTTGCCAAGCGCCACGGCGTGATCGCCGCGCGCGCCGTTGCCAACGGTGTGGAGGTCTGGACGCGGCCCGAGACGCCGAGCACCATCCTGATTGAAGTGCAGCGCGCGCTCGGACAACCGGTACAACTGCAGCCACTGAGTGTCGAGGATTTCGAGCAGGCCCTGAACCGCGCCTACGAACGCGGCAAAAGCGATGCGCTCAACATCGTCGACGACCTCGATGGCAATCTTGATCTGGGAGAATTGGCGCAGAACCTGCCGCGCATTGCGGACCTGCTGGAAAGCGAGGACGATGCGCCGATCGTGCGCCTGCTGAACGCCCTGCTCACCCAGGCAGTGCGCGAAGGCGCTTCCGATATTCACATTGAGCCATTCGAAACACGCTCCGTCGTGCGTTTCCGGATTGACGGCGTGCTGCGCGATGTCCTGGAACCGCCGCAGGCCGCCCATGGCGTGATTGTCTCGCGCGTGAAGATCATGGCGCGACTCGACATCGCCGAAAAGCGCATGCCGCAGGACGGTCGCATCACCCTGCGGCTCGCCGGGCGGCCAGTGGACGTGCGCGTTTCCTGCCTTCCGACCGCGCACGGTGAGCGCGTGGTGATGCGTCTGCTCGACAAGCAGGCCGGTCGGCTGACCCTGACTTCTCTCGGCATGGATCCCGTGCTGCTGGCTGAACTCAATGAACTGATCCACCAGCCACACGGGATCATTCTGGTCACCGGCCCGACCGGTTCTGGCAAGACCACGACCCTGTATGCCGGGCTGTCGCAGCTCGACACCCAGCGTCACAACATCATGACCGTTGAGGACCCGATCGAATACGACCTCGATGGCATCGGTCAGACCCAGGTGAACGCGCGCATCGACCTCAGTTTTGCACGCGCCCTGCGCGCCATCCTGCGCCAGGATCCGGACGTGATCATGATCGGCGAAATTCGCGACCTGGAAACCGCACAGATTGCCGTCCAGTCCTCGCTCACCGGCCACCTGGTGCTGGCCACCCTGCATACCAACGATTCGGTCGGTGCGGTAACGCGTCTTGTGGATATGGGGGTCGAGCCATTCCTGGTGGCCTCGTCACTGCTCGGTGTGCTGGCCCAGCGCCTTGTCCGCCGACTCTGCCCACACTGCAAGAAGGAACATGTGCCGACCAGCGCCGAGTGCCGAATGCTCAATATCGATCCGCACACCGCTGCCGAGCATCCGATTTACCAGGCCACGAGTTGCGAGGCCTGCAACCACACAGGTTATCAGGGACGGACCGGCATTTTCGAGCTGCTGCGGGTCGACGAACCGCTGCGCGCATTAATTCACGACGGCGCTTCGGAAGCCAAACTGCGCGACCATGCCCGTCACATGGGCATGTTGAGCATCCGCGATGACGGTCTGCGCTGGGTACGTAACGGCCATACCAGCATCGAGGAAGTCCTGCGCGTCACCCGCGAGTAACCCGTCATGGCTGGCTACGAATACCAGGCCCTGGATGCCCAGGGACGCACCGTCAAAGGCGTCATCGAAGGTGACACCGAGCGTTCGGTGCGCGCCCTCCTGCGGGAACGCGGGCTCTCCCCGCTGCAGGTCGAACCCATCCATACCCGTGACACTGAAGAACGCGGGGTCGCCCGCCGACCCTTTTCCCTGCGTCGGCGCCTTTCGAGTAGCGAACTGGCCTTGCTCACTCGACAGTTCGCCACGCTGGTGCGGGCCGGGCTAACGCTGGAAGAGTGCCTGAACGTTCTGATCGAGCAAAGTGAATCCGCGAAAACCCGGAGCGTGGTTGCCGGTGTACGCGGTCGCGTCCTCGAGGGCCAGTCCCTGGCCCGTGGCATGGCCACCTTTCCTGACGCCTTCCCGGAAATCTTCCGGTCGATGGTCGATGCTGGCGAACAGTCCGGCAAACTGGCCGAAGTGTTGGAACGACTGGCTGATTATGCCGAGAATCGCGAGGCGTTGCGGCAGAAAGTCATGCTCGCCTTCATTTATCCGGTACTGGTCAGCGTGGTGGCCGTAGTGGTCATCAGCCTGTTGATGATCAAGGTGGTTCCGGAGGTCACGCGCGTATTTACCAGCACCGGCCAGACCTTGCCGTTGGTCACCCGTGCGCTGATCCTGAGCAGCGACATCCTGCGCGTCACCGCCCCCTTCTGGCTGGGCGGCATACTGGCAGGCCTGATCGGATTCCGCGTCGCTCTGCGCAACCAGGCCGCGCGCAGCCGCTGGCATGCCCTGCTGCTGCGCCTGCCGGTGATCGGACGGCTGACGCGCGGTGTGAATGCTGCACGCTTTTCCGATACGCTCGGCATTCTGACGGCCAGTGGCGTGCCCCTGCTCAACGCCTTGCAATCGGCCGTGGCAGTGGTCAACAATCTGCCAATGCGGGCGGCCGTCGAAGACACCGCCCGCCAGGTTCGGGAAGGCGGGTCGTTATCGCGGGCGCTGGGTAAAACCAAGCTGTTTCCACCGCTGGTCGTGCACCTGATCGCCAGCGGTGAATCCACCGGTCAGCTCGATCAAATGCTGATTCGCGCGGCCGAAACCCAGTCGCGCGAACTGGAGGGCTGGGTGCGCACCTTCACCGCCCTGCTCGAACCGCTGCTGATTCTGCTAATGGGGCTGGCCGTGCTCTTTATCGTCGTGGCCATCCTGCTGCCGATTTTTGAAATGAACCAGTTAATCAAATAACCACAGGTGATTCATGTCTCATGCACTGCGTTTTAGTCCGGCCCGCGCTCGCGGCTTCACTCTGATCGAGATCATGATCGTCGTCGTGATCATCGGCATTCTCGTGGGCCTGCTCGCGCCGAAAATCATGGACCGCCCAGACCAGGCGCGCGTGGTCGCGGCCAAGAATGACATTCAGGCCATCATGAGTGCGCTCAAGCTCTATCGGCTGGACAATGCCGTGTACCCGAGCGCCGAACAGGGTCTGATGGCACTGGTCAAGAAGCCCGAGGCCGGCAACATCCCGCGCAACTGGAAACCGGGTGGCTACCTCGACCGGCTACCCAAGGATCCCTGGGGCGGTGACTACCAGTACCTGAATCCGGGCATCCAGGGCGAGATTGATATCGTAAGCCTGGGCCGCGACGGCAAACCGGGCGGCGAAGGGTACGACGCAGACATCGGCTCATGGAATCTCGGCAACTGAGCACACGCGCACGGGGATTTACGCTCATCGAACTGCTGGTGGTGTTGTTGCTGCTCACCATCACCATCGGCATCGTTGGCCTCAATCTGGGCAGCAACGACAACGAACGGGTGCGTGACGAATCCAGCCGAATTGCCGCGCTGCTGCAAACTGCACGCGATGAAGCCATCCTGCAAGGACGGGTCCTGGCCATACAGTTCAAGCCGGATGGCTATCTCTTCCTGCACGTCAACGAGAAAGGCCGGCTGACGCCTCTGGACACCGACGACACCCTGCGGCCACGCCGACTCCCTGAAGGCATGTCACTCACCGTCGACATCGAAGGAGTGCCGGCAGAAAGCGATGCCGGCTTGATTTTTGAACCATCGGGTCAATTGCCGGCATTCGTTCTCACCCTCCGCTACGGTGAAGCCGTTTGGCACACCCGCAATCAAGACGGGCGCATCCGCGCACTGTCACCCGAGGCGCTGCATGCCGGTTAGGACGGCACGCGGATTCACGCTGATCGAAGTACTGATGGCGTTGACCGTGCTGGCCATCGCACTGGCGGCAATTTTGCGCACCATCGGCCAGAGCATCGACCTTACCGTGGATCTGCGTGACCGCCAGCTGGCCGCCTGGGTGGCGCAGAATCGCCTGATCACCCACCAGCTGCAGCGCGACTGGCCATCGGCCACGGCTACCGATGGCACCACAGAGCTGCTCGGGCGCGAGTGGCGTTGGCACGAACAGGTTTCCACCACACCCGAGCCGGCGTTGCGACGCATCGAAATCGAAATCCGCGCCGCGACTGGCGAACAGCGGCTTGCCCGGCTAATCGGCTTTCTCGAAGAACCGCAACAATGAGATCAATCAACAGTCAAAGCCGGGCACGCGGATTCACGCTGCTGGAAGTACTGGTGGCGGTTGGTGTGTTCGCAATCTTTTCGGCGCTGGCCTACGGCTCGCTTACGCGCCTGCTGGAGTCGCGCGATCGCATCGAAGCAGAGCGTGTTTTCTGGCGCGACCTGTCACTGGCCTTCACTCAAATAGAGGATGACCTGTCGATGGCACGACCGCGAACGGTGCGGGATGTGTACGGCAATCCATTACCGGCGTTCCGCGGCCAACCGGTCGATCCCCGACCGCAGGGCGACCCGAGCCTGGAATTCACGCGCGGCGGGCTGTTTGTGCTCGGCGACAGCAGGCGTTCGGATCTGCAGCGCACCGGCTACCGTCTGCAGGATAACAAACTCGTACGCCTGGTCTGGCCGGCCCTTGATCAACCGACTCAGATCGAGCCGCAGCTGGCCGTGCTGCTGGAGAATGTCTCGGAACTGCAGGTGCGCTTCTATGTCGCCGGAGCCGGCTGGGTCAATCAGTGGCCGCAACCCAATGCCCCGCTGATTGGCCTGCCCGCCGCCGTCGAGCTGACCCTGACGATCGAGGGTCGCGGACAGGTACAACGCATCCTGCGGGTCAACGGCTAGCGATGACAGCCAATAGCCACTCGCACCAGCGCGGCATCGTCTTGATCACGGCGATCCTGATCGTCGTGATCATCGCCAGCGTGGCCGCCACCCTCGGCCTGGCCCAGCAGGTTTGGCTGCGCCAGACCGAGAATTTCGTGGATCGAGCACAGGCCGACAGCCTGCGCTACTCGGCCATCAACTGGGTGGCCATCCTGCTCACGCGCGACGCCAAGGACAACAAGGTCGATCACCTCGACGAGCTGTGGGCCAAGCAGCTGCCGCCATTGCCGACCGAAGGCGGCATGATTGCTGTCGCCATTCGCGACGCCCAAAGCCTCTTCAATCTGAACAACCTGATTCGCAATAACGCGCCCAGCCCAACTGACATCAGCATGTTTCAGCGCCTGCTGACGGCCCAGGGCCTCGACCCGGCCCTGGTCTATACGCTGTTAGACTGGATTGATCAGGACAGTCAGGCGAGCCAGGGGGGCGCCGAAGATGTCGATTATTTGGCTGGCAGCCCTCCCTATCGGGCCGCCAACCAGCTCTTGACCAGCATTGATGAACTGCGCCTGATCAGGGGCTTTACGCCGCAAGTGGTGGAAAAACTGCGCCCACTGATCACGGTGCTGCCGAAGTCCACCACGATCAATGTCAACACGGCAATTGAGCCGGTACTGCTGGCCATGTTTCCCAGCCCGCCAGCCGGACTGGATGGGTTTCTGAAAAATCGCGAGACCCAACCGATCAAGGATCAGGGTGATTTCATGAAACAGCTACCGGCCGGCAGCCCGGCGCCGCAGGTCGCCTATGGCATCAATACCGAGTATTTTCTGGTTACTATAGGAGTCCGGATCGGTCGACTGGACCGCCGTTCCGAAGTGCTGGTCGAGCGTCCCATTTCCGGGCAACCGGCCCATGCCCTATGGTTCCGGACCAATCCGGTGCAGATACAAACCAAAACTGATGAAAACACCTGATTCCTCAATTGTCCGCGCCTGGTTCTCGCGGAGCTCGCGACCATCGCCGGCCCGCGCGCCGCGTGACCGCCTGGACCTCGTGTTGCCCTCTGGCTGGCCTGACGGTGCCACACCCCTGACATGGCGCTGGCAGCGGCGCGGAGCCGGCCCGGAAAGCGGAGAAACCCACGATCTGGCCCGCCTGCCGTCCGGCGCCGAGCGCGCCCTGACCTATGTCTGGACCCCGGCCGCTGACACCATGTTGACCAATGCCCGGCTGCCGACGAAATCAACGCGCAAGATCATGCAGGCGCTCCCCTACGCATTGGAGGATCGGTTGTTGGGGGATCCCGAGTCTCTGCACTTTGCCTGGCGGCCAGAGGCTGACGGCAGCCTGTCTGTGGCGGTTACTGCCCGGACCCGGCTGCAAACATGGATGGATCGCCTGACACAGGCCAAATTGCGCCCTAGTGCCCTCTGTCCATCTACCCTGCTCGTGCCGTGGGCCGTCGACTCCTGGTCCATGGCCTTTGTCGGCAACGAAATTCTGGTGCGCACGGGTCCGGTCTCCGGCTTTGTCTGCCCGGCAGCCGGCGATCAGCCCCCAGCCCTGTTGGTCGCAGCTGTTCAGGAGGCGCTCAAGCAGGCAAACCCGCCCGATGTGCTGGTGGTCTTCCACGCCACCTCAGGTTTTCCGCTGGAGGCCTGGTCCAAAAAACTGGGCTTACCCCTGCGTAAAGAGACCGGCAGCTTGTGGGACAAACTTTCCGAACCGGGCGCACCGCTCAATCTGCTACAGGGCCAGTATGAACCGAGCAGCGCGATCGGCGATTCGATCCGACCGTATCGTGTAGCACTGATACTGCTGGGACTGTGGCTGGTGAGCAGCCTCGGGTATGACCTGAGCGATTGGTGGAAACTGCGGCGCGAGCACGCCGCCATTCGCCAGGAAATGAGTCAGATCCTGACCTCCAGTTTCCCGGAAACGCGCACGATCATTGATCCGGCCGCCCAGATGCAGAAAGCGGTTGAACAGCTGTTGGCGCGACGCGGTCAAGGCGATCAAGAACTGTTGCCAATGTTGTCAAAAGTGGCCAGCACCAAGCGCAACGACTCAACCACGCGACTACGCAGTCTCCGCTATGCCGATCAGGCCTTGATTCTGGAACTGACCTGGAAGACGCCTTCCAACCCCGAAGCCTGGAAGGCGGCTCTGGAATCAGCTGGGCTTCATGCCGAAGTGCTGTCGCTGACGCCCCATACCGGCGAAGTAGAAGGACGCATTCGCCTGACCACGGTCCGCCCGGCGCGGAGTGGAACATGAATAGCACACTGTTCGTCCGTATGCGTGAACTGTGGAGCATGCTGGCGGCCCGGGAACGACGACTCGTGGCAATGGGCGCGGTCCTGCTGAGCCTGATAGTGTTGTACCTGTTGCTGTGGTTGCCATTGCAACAGGAACTTTCCCAGCTGCGTGCTGGCGTTCCCGAAGGCCAGGCGCAGCTGGCGCGCATGCGTCAGCAGGCGGCGGCGATACAACCGTTCCGCGGCCGAGCAGCCTCGGTCCCGGCACCGGGCACGCTGGTTACGGTCGTCGATCAGTCGGCAACCGGTCGCGGTTTGCGCAAGCAGATCACAAAACTCGAGGCAGAAGGCAGCAACGGCGTGCAACTGACGGCCGAAGCCATTTCATTCAACAGTCTCATCGCCTGGCTGGCGGATTTGCGCGAAACCCATTCGCTTATTACGGACAACCTGAGCGTCGATGCACACACGACTCCAGGTACCGTGAACGCAAGACTGCGGATGCGCATCAACAACCCATGAACATGTCTACTCGTCGCGGGCTTGGCATTGCATTGCTAGGCCTGGTGCTCTATCTCATTTTTCTTATCGTCACGGTACCGGCCTACTGGTTGGGCGAAGGCTTGTTGCGCTTGACCGCTGGTCGCCTACAACTTCAACATGCCACCGGCAGCCTCTGGCATGGAACTGGCGTGCTTCAGGCCGGTGCACACGGCGTGACGATCGAGTGGAACGTTCAGCCAGCTATGCTATTGATGGGCAAGCTCAGGATCCGATTACACTCGCGAAATGACTCCTCAATACAATCCACCCTCACTATCGGCTATCGCCTGCTGGGATTACATGACACCGAGGCCGAGTTACCCGCTGCCGTAGTCGCCACCTTGTATCCACCAGCGGCATTTATTGCCCCGACCGGAAAACTGCGTTTTAGCTCGGCAGAAACGGAAATTGGCAGCCAAGGCATGACCGGTGAGGCCCGGTTGAGTTGGGTCGGGGCCGGCGGGAAATTGGGTGGTGTTGGTGAAGTGGGAGACTACCAACTGACCGCCACCGGTGAGAATGGCGTGGCACGGTTGCGGCTGGAAACGCTACGCGGGGACATCAACATCACCGGCAGTGGTCAGTGGCAGGCGGCTGGCGATGGCAGCATCCAGCTGGATGGGACGCTGGTACCCGGTCCACGCGAAGCCATGATGGCTCCGTTGCTGCCACTGCTGAATGCACAGCGGAACGGTGATCAGTATACGTTCAGCTATACGGGTCGGTTGCTGTTCGGTTTGAAACGCTGATCAACATTCGTCAGGACTGGCGGTATCGCCACAACGCGTCCAATCCGGTGATTAAATCGGTGTCCGGAATCATCAAGGACTGCTGTAATCTCCTGATGTCCGCACAGGAATGCCGAATATCACCATGTCGTGCTGACTCGTGCCGACACTCCAGTCTCTTCCCGCTGAGTTTCTCAAGCGCCGCAATAAGATCCAACAGCGAGGATTGCTGGCCGCGCCCTACGTTCATCACCTGCCCGGCCAATGTTCGCAAACCAAGCGCCTTCACCAGCAAGCGCGCCAGATCGCCAACGTAGACAAAGTCACGGGTTTGCTGCCCATCGCCAAAGATGGTCACCGGCTCGCCACGCCTCAGGCGATCCGTAAAAATACTGATCACGCCGGAATATGGCGATGACGGATCCTGACGTGGTCCGAAGATATTGAAGAAACGAAAACTGGTGGTATCGAGACCGAACTTGCTGTGGTAGAAACTCAGATAATGCTCGCCGGCCAACTTGTCGGCGGCATAGGGCGTCAGTGGTCGAGGACGCGCATCTTCCGAGATCGGCAATTCCTCATTATCGCCGTAGATCGCCGCGGAACTGGCATACAGAAACCGCCGCACTCCGCTTTCACGTGCGGCTTCCAGCAGGTTCAG
>DKBE01000017.1 GCA_002451085.1 Proteobacteria bacterium UBA6908
TCATTGTGGCGCTCTCGCGGCATTTCTACGTCCCTGTAGGGCACAAATAAAAAACCCCGCGTGGGATTCCGCGGGGTTTCTGTACTCGGGGACAGTCCGGCTCAGGCGGTAACCACGCTCACGGTCTGGCGGTTACGCGGGCCTTTCACCTCGAACTTCACCTTGCCATCGGCAACGGCGAACAGGGTGTGGTCGCGGCCCATGCCGACGTTCACCCCGGGATGAAATTCAGTACCGCGCTGACGAACCAGGATGTTGCCGGAGCGCACCACTTCACCGGCGAAACGCTTGACGCCCAGTCGTTTGGATTCGGAGTCGCGGCCGTTACGGGAGCTGCCGCCTGCCTTTTTGTGTGCCATGGCTGTTCTCTCTGTGTGCTCGGCTGTTACTGAATGCCGGTAATTTCAATTTCGGTGTAGTGCTGCCGGTGACCCTGGGTCTTGCGGAAATGCTTGCGGCGGCGGAACTTGAACACGCGAATCGTGTCGGCACGGCCATGGCCCTTGACGGTTGCCGTGACGGCGGCGCCCGAAACCAGAGGAGCCCCCATGCGCACGTTGCTGCCATCCGCGACCATCAACACCTTGTCGAAGTTGACGGACGCACCGGCGGCGGCGTCCAGTTTTTCCACGCGAAGTACATCGCCGATCGCGACCCGGTACTGTTTGCCACCTGTTTCCACAACCGCGTACATGACTGATTTCTCCGGCAAATCTGTGCCACGAAAACGGCGAATTCTAACGGCCTGAGGCGACACTGGCAAGCCCGGAATCCGGTATTTTATCCAGCGGCTGGACGGGTTGCTCTGGATACCTTGCCGAAGCCGGAGGCATCCACTAGCATGCCGCCCCACCCGAACCTTGCCTGGAAACACCCGCATTTCATGGATCTCAGCCCCATTCTGGACCTGACCCGCGCCGATCGCGAGGCCGTGGACCGCGAGATCAACCAGCGGCTGCGGTCCGAGGTGGCACTGATCAATCAGCTCGGTGGATACATTATTCACAGCGGCGGTAAGCGCCTGCGTCCGCTGCTGGTGATCCTGACGGCTCGTGCGCTGGGCTATAACGGCCCGCACCACGTTACGCTGGCCGCGATCATTGAATTCATTCACACCGCCACGCTGCTGNNCGCGGCCAGGCAACGGCGAACTCGGTGTTTGGCAACGAAGCGAGCGTGCTGACCGGCGATTTTCTCTATTCGCGCGCTTTCGAGATGATGGTGGATGTCGGCCACATGCGGGTCATGGAGATCCTGGCCAATACCACCAATGTCATTGCCGAAGGCGAGGTGCTGCAGCTGCTCAATTGCCATGACCCGAATGTCACCGAAGATCATTATTTCAAGGTGATCTACGGCAAGACCGCCAAGCTTTTCGAGGCGGCCGCGCGACTCGGTGCGGTGATTTCAGGACAGGACTCCAAGACCGAACAGGCGCTCGCGAGCTACGGCCGGCATCTCGGCACCGCATTCCAGCTGATCGATGATGTCCTNNCGCCATTGAATCGACTGGGGCAAACGCGTACACTGCGCGCCGTGCCGCGGACGAGGCCGAGCGCGCCATCCAGGCCCTGACGGCGATTCCCGAATCGCCCTACAAGCAAGCGCTGCTTGATCTTGCGCGTTTCTCCATCCATCGCACGCATTAGTCCATCGGGGTGTAGCTCAGCCTGGTAGAGCACTTGCTTCGGGAGCAAGGGGCCGGAGGTTCGAATCCTCTCACCCCGACCATTCCACCACCCGGTCTAAATCACTGTCGGGGGGGTGATGGTCGCAGCGCGGCGGCAGCAGCGATCCTCTATCGGCTGGCGGCTCAACATCTTTTTCGCATTCTTTTAAACTGACTACGCACGCCTTGCCCTGAACTTCCGAGACTGACGACACATGGGCCAATTGCTGCGTATTGTCATCCTTTTATTTGGTCTCTGGGTCGTCCTGCGAATCGTTCGCAAGGCACTTTCACATCGTCGCTCCGAAGCCTCTCCCCTGCCTCCTCCTGCAGACATGCTACGCTGTGATTATTGTGGAGTTTTTGTCCCGCGCGATGAGGCCATCGAGGCGCATGGCAAACACTATTGCAATTCGCAACACGCGAACGCCGATCCCAGCGGGAAATAACCCGCCGCCGGGTCGAACGCCAAGTCACGTCGCCAAGCGCGACCACAGGGAACGGAATGAGGAGCGGATTTCTAAGCACAGCCATGTCAGCGCAAGCTGACCAAGCCGCCTTTTCCGACGAAACCTGGAANNAATGTCTACCGTCTGCTGATCGCCGCCGCCGCGGCGGGCATGGCTTTGACGAGCGTTTCAATCCCGCCGTTTGGTGACGCCGATCCCCGATTGTTCGAACTATCCAGCATCGCCTATCTGGCCGTCGCTGTACTGGCTGCGGTCCTGATCCACTGGCGACGGGTGAGCTTTGAATCACTCGCCACCATGCTGGTGTTTGCCGACATCGTGCTGCTCACCCTGCTCATGCATGCCAGCCATGGCCTGGACAGCGGTGTCGGCTTGCTGTTGCTGGTGGCCGTGGCCGGCGCGAGTCTGATGCTGGGTGCTCGCCTGACGATCCTGTTTGCTGCCCTGGCCACAATTGCCGTCGGTATTGAAGTGAACTGGACCTTCCTGACCGAGGGCGAGTGGATCGCGTCCCGCTGGAATACGGCCGGCTACAACCAGATGGGGCTGCTCGGTATTGGCTTGTTTGCCACGGCTACCCTGACTCATTTTCTGGGAAACCGCCTGCGCGCCACCGAGGCACTGGCCCAAAAACGCGGTGTCGATCTGGCCAACCTGTCGCAACTCAACGAGGTGGTGATTGCGCGCATGCATTCCGGTGTGCTGGTTTGTGATCCCGAAGGCCGGGTGCACATGATGAACAAGATGGCACGCACCTTCCTGGGCATCGCCCCGGACAATGGACGCGCCTATACCTTGAGTGACGTGTCTCCGGAATTGGCGGCCCAGTTCCGTGACTGGCGCGAGACGACCGGCAGTACCCGCTCAATGATCAAAAGCCAGACCGGCTATTCCCTGTTGCCGCGCTTTCTGCCGATCGGGGAGCGCCGCGACGATAACGGGATTCTGGTTTATCTTGAAGATGCCTCTGTCATCCGGCAACAGGCGGCCCAGTTCAAGATGGCGGCACTCGCCCGGTTGACCGCCAGCGTGGCCCACGAAATCCGCAATCCGTTGGGGGCCATCTCCCATGCCGCGCAACTGCTGACCGAATCGGTCTCCAGCAGCGGCGAGGATGAACGTCTGGTGCGCATCATCCAGGACCAGGCACGGCGAATGAACGTCATAATCGAAAACGTTACCCAATTGTCGCGGCGTGACAAGATCAATCCAGTGCGGATACAGCTGAATACCTGGATACCGGATTTCATCCGGCAATTTGTCCTGGACGGCCTGAATCCACCGGAACTCTTCCAGGCCCAGCTGCAGGAAGGAACAGAAGTGTGTTTCGACCCAGATCAGCTACAGCAGGTGGTAAACAACCTCTGTACCAATGCCCTGCGCCACAGCCCTCCTTACCAGGACAGCCCGTTGATCGCCTTGCGGGCTGGAATCGACCCGGATCGCCGGCCGTATCTTGAGGTGGTCGACCGGGGTAAAGGCGTGCCTACGGAAATTTTGGACAGCATTTTTGAGCCTTTTTTCACGACCACCCCCAAAGGGACCGGTCTTGGCCTATATATCTCCAGAGAGCTGTGTGAAGGCAATGGCGCCCAGCTCAGCCACCACCCGGGACCCGGGGGTGTGGGGGCCTGCTTTCGCATTACCTTTGCGCGACCCGAAGAATGCAGTGAACTGACGACAACGGTGCTATGAGCAAGAATCAGGTGTTAATCGTGGATGACGAGCCGGACATCCGCGAATTGCTGGAATTGACCCTCGGGCGCATGAACCTGGAAACGCGCACCGCCCAGAATGTTGAAGAGGCTCACCACCTGCTGGAACAGTTCAAGTTTGACCTGTGCCTGACCGATATGCGCCTGCCAGACGGCAACGGGTTGGACCTGGTTCGCCACATCCAGGGCAAGCACCCGCAGATGCCGGTAGCCGTCATTACCGCCCACGGCAGCATGGAGGCGGCCATCACCGCGCTCAAGGCCGGCGCCTTCGATTTCGTATCCAAACCGCTCGATGTGAATGATCTGCGTAATATCGTGCGTTCGGCACTCAAGGTTGGACAGAGTCAGGCCGCCCGCCCGGAAACGGTGCGCGCCCCCGCCAGCCAAAAGCTGCTTGGCCACTCCCCGGCCATCGAGAAGGTTCGCATCCTGATCGAAAAGCTGGCGCGCGGACAGGCGCCGGTCTATATCCACGGCGAATCCGGTACCGGCAAGGAACTGGTCGCGCGTCTTATCCATGAACTGGGCCCACGGGCCAGTAATCCCTTTGTGCCGGTGAACTGCGGGGCGATCCCCGAAGCACTGATGGAAAGCGAGTTTTTTGGTCATCGTAAAGGCAGCTTCACCGGTGCCGTTGCCGACAAGGATGGTCTCTTCAAAGCCGCCGATGGCGGCACCCTGTTTCTGGACGAGGTGGGAGATCTGCCGCTGCACATGCAGGTCAAACTGCTGCGCGCTATTCAGGAAAAATCGATCCGCCCGGTCGGCAGCCAAAACGAAGTCAAGATGGATGTCCGCATCCTGTCCGCCACCCACAAGGACCTGCAAAGCCTGGTGCAGGAAGGCCACTTCCGCCAGGATCTCTTTTATCGTCTGAACGTCATCGAACTGCATGTACCCAGCCTGCGCGAGCGGCCCGACGATATCGCCTTGTTGGCCGAGCACCTGTGTGCCCGCCTCGCCCAGACTCTGAGCATGACAGCCCCGAGGCTGACCCCGGAGGCGCTGGAAACCCTTCAACAGTATGATTTTCCCGGAAACGTTCGTGAACTGGAAAATATCCTCGAACGCGCCATGACCCTTTGCGACGGCCATGAAATCACGGCCCTCGATCTGCAGTTGCCGATCAGCCTGAAACGTGGCACGTCGACTGCCAGTAACGGGCCTGAGTCATCCATGACACCCCAATCCGGCGAAGAAACTCTGGATGAATATCTGGCACGGGTTGAGGAAAATGCCATCCGTGATGCCCTGGCACGGTCCAACCAGAACAAGACTGCCGCGGCCAAACTGCTCGGCATTACCTTCCGGGCGCTGCGCTACAAGCTCGAAAAACTCGGTATTGATTGATAAGCCATTCAACGGGTTGATCCGGCCGCTGGTCCGGGAACCATTCGCGATGATGACCCATCTACGGCAAGGCATGACAAAATGTGCCATCCTGATTTTGTCACCGTCAGATTACGTCAGTTGCCAGACACAGGGATAGTAATCTAACTAATTGATACGGAATGATATTTTTTGTTACTCGGCATATCCATATCAGAAATTCATGATGGTACGGTTCGTGCTAGGTACATGTGTGTGTTTTTGTTGGGTGGTGTGAGGAATTTTGACCCAGTGGTCTCCCTCTGCTACTTAACATAACGGCAGGGCAGGAAGCCCCGGAAAGCATCGGCCCACCCGCAAGGGTGCCATGCAACACGGTCCCGGTAACGGGCCGGTTATTTCCAGGGCCTACTGTCAGAGAAGCATCAATTTAACAACTCCGGAGGCAGTATGAATTTCAAGAAAATGCAGCAGGGCTTTACCCTGATCGAACTGATGATCGTGGTCGCGATTATCGGCATTCTCGCCGCGATCGCCATCCCGGCCTATCAGGACTACATGATCCGTTCGAAGGTAACCGAGTCGATGGCTGCGGCCGCCGCCTGTAAGACATCGGTGACCGAGTACTATCAGTCGCAGGGCTCCTTCCCGGCTGATATTTCCGCAGCTGGTTGCTCGAGTGTAGCCACCAAATATGTGGCGAGCCTGGTGGTCACTAACGGTGTTATTTCGGTAACGACCGCGTCAAATCTGGGCAACAGCGGTGCAGATTCCAAGGTTCTGGCCATGTCGCCAATAGTTGATGGCTCAGGCAACCTGACAGAGTGGAACTGCAAGCCAGCTTCTGGCACTACCGTCGGTACCAAGTACCTGCCGGCCATCTGCCGTTAAACACCTGACGACTTGTTGTAGTAGCAGTAAACAAAAAGCCCCTCTTGCGAGGGGCTTTTTCTTTGGGTGCACGGTAAGTGCAGCCGCTCTTCTTAATGGTTGCACCAGTCGCGCCACATCGCTCGATACAATTCTTCCAGTTGGCGCGTAAAAGTTCGATTGTCCTGCAGCACGCTGCGATCGACACGCGCACGCAACTCCTGACGAATTGCCATTAGGGATAGCGGATCCGAAATGAGCCGCTGCAGAATGGCTACATATTCGTCCTGATCGTCGGCAATCAGGTCATCCAGCCCAACTGCTGAAAGCAGGCTCACACCGCCCCGGGAAATAGACCGATCACCGGCCAACGTAACGACTGGCACACCCATCGCCAGGGCATCCACAGTCGTGGTCCCGCCATTGTATGGAAATGGATCAAGCATCAGATCCATGTCGCGGATCCTGGACAAATACTCGTGATAGTGAGTACGTGGCAGAAATTCGATTCGCGAAGATTCGACGCCATGCCTGGCAAAGCAGCTCAGAATAACCGTTTTGGCATGATCCGAAGAGACTGCCGTCATGCACAGACGAGCCGTGGGAATGGCATTCAGTGCCCTGGCCCACAAGGCAACCACCTGCTCATTGATCTTCGGTGTATTGTTGAATGACCCGAGGGTGGGATAACCATTGTGCTGCAATGGAAGCTGATTCTCCGATGGTCGCACTGTATCGTAGGGGATATGACACCACTGGGTCTGTGGCAAGCGCGCAAGCCGCTCGGTGTGAAAACGCTCGGTCATTCCCGGTGGATCGGTAAAATGATCACATATTCGGTAATCAATGGTTTTCAATCCCGTGGTGCCCAGGTATCCAAGCCAAGTCGCCTGCACCGGAGCCGGTTTGTGCGCAAACACCAGCAGGCGATTCCGATCAGTATGGCCGGACAGGTCTATAAGAATATCGATCTGCAATTGACGGATCAGTTCTGCAACCGCATCGTCGTCAAGCTCCACTATCCGGTGCCAACGATCTGCCTGATGGCGCAAGCGATCGGTACGGAAATCGTCCGCGCCCTCGTAGTTGTGAAAGCAATGTATTTCGTAGCGGTTTCGGTCATGCGCCGCAATCACGGCCTCGATGAAACGAGCTACCGGATGTTCCCTGAAATCGCCAGACACATATCCGATCCGTAACCTTCGAGTCACGTCTGCAGCGTTTGCATGAGATTTAATACTTGGCGCCAGGCTATCGCAGAAACGCCGGGCAAAATCAACGTGCTCTCCAAACAATGTCTCGCCAGACAAGTCTGGCAGGTAGTTCATCGTAAACAGCAACATGCTGAGCAGATCCTGATTGCTAGGCGCGAGCTCACAGGCTTTTCGCATACGCATCACGCCATCCTGCAGAAGTCCCATTTCTACAAGGGCCTTACCAAGCCAGGCCTGCGCATCAGCGTTGTCAGGCGTAAGCTGAATCGAGGCTTCCAGATATTTCGCTGCCTCGTCAAAACGACGAGACTGGAGCAGGAGTCTCCCCAGACTAAAACTGATACCGGCATTCTCAGGTTGGATTCTCAGGGCCTGCACGTAGGCTTGGATTGCTTCAGTGGGCCGATCGAGCGCCTCCAGCGAACAACCAAGGCCGATATAACCACTGGCGAATTTGGGATCGGCACTGACCGCCGCCGCATAATGTGACTCGGCGTCTGCATATTGGTGTTGCAGCATGTAGGCTCGCCCCAGGTTAGCATAGGCAGAGGCATAGCGCGGATCCCACTTCAGTGCTTCGCGATAGCTCGCGATGGCCTCGTCCATCCGAGATAGCATCAACTGCGCATTGCCGCAATTTAGGCAGGCCTTTGGACTCTTCGGGTCGGTTTGCTTTGCTTCAAGGTATTTCAGTAATGCCGCAGCAATATCACCCCGGTCCTCAAGGATATTTCCTTCCTCGATCAGGCGACTGACCACTGCATCTGTTTCCGGCCCGTGCTTACTCATGTGAGATTTGCTCAGAATCGTATCTAGTTATCCGCACTATCTGATCTATTTAACTTTAACTGCTAAGAAGACAGACAATATCCTGGAATGGACTCACTTTCTGAATGTTATGGTATATATACTAAGATGTAGATAATCACCAGAATAACTGAACTCATTACTGCCAATGAACATTCTCCACTGGTTTGATAGTCGCAATGCCGTGCAGTTTGCCAAAACTGTTGCGCAGGAAATCCGTAGTCTTTCTCCGCCGGAATCTCGACCTTGGGAGAAAGGTCCAGCCAACGTCAAAGAGACGAAGAAAATGGAAAAGCTGTTCTCACGCATCTACACCTTCTCCCGGGAAAAGAAGCTGAACGTGTACACTAAGGCACGGTTTCTGAATACCCTGCGCTGGGAAATGACAGACTATGGGTACCCGCCTGATCACACCAGCCACCTTATCGGTGTAATCGCCACCAAGCTCTAGTCTGGACAGTATATCGATGCGCACTTGCCCCTAGGAACCGATTTGTATCCTGTTGTGTGAATGACCTAACTTGTAATCACAAACTTGGGGCGATTATCCGGCCATGACACAGCACATGAAACCTGCCAACTTCAAAGTACCCATCAAGCTCATCCAACAGTTCACACGATTAGCGCCGTGGTTGCTTTCGCTCTCTGTGCTTTTCCTTATACTGGCCATGTTTTCCGTCTTTGCCTTTGTATGGGATTTCAAACGTAGCTCTGTAATGCAGGAGAACCGCCTTCCATATTTAATCGTCATGTATGGGAGCCTGGTCATACTGTCGCTGGCCTCGGCCGTACGTAGCACGCAGGCAGGCCGCGAGCTCCTGCGCCTCCGCAAAACGATACATGAAAATGTACTGAAAAATGCCATGGCCTATACTTACGAGTCGATGATCATTTTCTTAACGTGGCTCGTATTTCTTGTTGGCTTGGCAACCTTCATGGCATTCACACGTGCCTTCTGATAAAGAACCATCTCGTTAATAGAAGATACGTTGTGCATTTTCCTGATCCGGGATGTCAGGCAACAGAGTATTTGCATGAGATTCATCTTTACGATGCGCGCGATTTTCAAAATCGCTCTACCTCAAGGCCCGGCACCATGAATGAATATCTGTGCTCGCTCTGAAAACGTCATGTCAAGCCGGACACAACAATTGATTGAATAATAATTCAGAAAACTAGCTGATTTTCGCCACGCCCTGTAAAAAACGCGCCCCTCAACACCACCGGTTATGGTGAACTTCACGAACCGATCGGGATCTCGAGCAATTATCAGTTCCCTGACTATAATTTAGCCAAGCGAGATCTACTGCATCGACAGCTCTTCGCAATCTGGCCGAACAATCGAATAAACATTCTCGAAAAATAACTGAAATGAGCACAAAAATTCGCCTCGTCTGTGGAACACGCTCTACGAGGGAGGGTTTTCAGTCTACCGCGTTGGGGAAATCACTTTCTCTGTATCGCTACCTGTCATTCGAACTACAACTTTTTCCCGAGAATACGGCCGGCCTGCCTGTCATTTACAACACCGCGATTGAGGCATCGGTCAAGGACCCAGCCATCCTGGTTTTCCTTCATGACGATATTTATCTGTGTGATTTCCTCTGGACCGAACAACTCCAGATTGCAATACAGCATTTTGATGTCGTCGGCCTAGCAGGTAATACAAGGAGGCTGCCACGACAGCCGTCATGGGCATTTGTTGATGATCGCTTCACCAGGGAATCAGAAGAAAATCTCTCGGGCATTGTGGGGCATGGTACAGGATTTCCGCCAAGAAGCATTTCAGCTTTTGGACCTGTATGTAGGGAATGCAAACTGATGGATGGCATGTTGCTGGCCGCTGATAGTTCTGTACTCATTAAGAATGAAATCAGATTCGACCCGGAATTTACATTTCACTTTTATGATATGGATTTCTGCCGGCAAGCAGAAGTGAAAGGGCTAAAGATGGGGACATGGAATATATCCGTTGTGCACGAAAGTCCTGGGGGTGGGTTTGGCTCGATTGCCTGGAAGGATGGATACAGTAAATATTTAAAGAAATACGGGGAATAAGCTGTTGAGATTCTACACTCGGAGAACCTTCACACCCGCGTGTCCCGCATCCAAAGATCTCGATCTCCCGTGTCCGCATCACTCATCCCCCTTGAGAATCCAGAACACATGAGCACCCAGGACAACGATCAACACTCAAATCCGCACAATGGGAAGATCTCATTGTCGCATGGCGTGGCCGCATGGTGGTTTGGTTCGCGGGGGCTGAACACATGGATGTTGTTGTTAGTGCCATTGATAGTGGCGGCAGTCTTTTGGCCGGCGATACACAATGGCTTCGTCTGGGATGACTGGGGCTACCTGTTTAACGTCGAATACAGCACTACGGAACATTGGGTACAGGCACTCACGCAGCCCCTGCTTTCGTTTCCGAATTACTACCGGCCGCTGCCGGTGGCCAGTTTCATCGCCGAAATCCACCTGCGTGGTGGACACGATCCGGGCGGCATGCATTTCACCAATGTAGTCCTGCATGCATTCAACGCGGCGCTGGTGACAGCACTGGCCTTTCGACTTGGGCGGCATCGCGGAGCTTCCGTAAATTATGCGCTTGCTGCGGCGATTGTCGCCGGCACGATGTATGGCTGCCATCCCGCACTCGTCGAAGTGACGGCCTGGATATCGGGCCGATTTGATCTCCTGCTAACCCTGTTTTTACTTCTGGCGCTGCTCGCCAATACTCTCGAGTCGCACCCCATCGCACGCCCCATACTGGTGGGCACAGCGTTTTTCGCTGCCGCCCTTACCAAGGAAATGGCGGTTATTTTTCCATTTGTTCTGGTGGCATGGAATATGGCCTGGACGCCACAGCCAATACTGCCACTACGCGCCCTGCTGTCGAATACGAAAAAACGAGGTGAACTGGCAGTCTATCTGTCGATTATTCTGGCCGGACTCCTTTATCTAATCTTGCGTCACTGGTCACTCGGCAACATCTATACTCAGTCTGCAGTTTCGTTTGCAGGCGCCCATGCCAGCTTTCTGCAAAAAATACTGTTCAGCGCTGAAGCGCTCGCTCGATATCTTTTCCTGGCAATTAATCCATATTCCGGGATCAGTGTTGTCCACCCGCATCCCTACCCAGTGCCATTCGACGACCTGATCGCGTGGGCGTCGCTCACCCTAATAATGGTGCTGCTGATTACCCTGATATTTTTAATTCGTCGTCACCCGTCCACTGGCTGGCTCTGGACCATGCTGCCGATTGCGCTGTTGCCGGTGATTCATATCTTGGGTATTCCGATCGGCGATAACATAATTCATGACCGTTACCTGACCTACCCCTTGACGCTTTATGCGCTAGCCATTACCCCCCTGCTGATCTGGCTGTTTCGTGCTGATTCATTCCCAATCGCGAAACAACATATCGTGAAACGGGCGTTCATGGCGCTCATCGTTATCCTGCTCATCGCGAATATCGTCAACGTCCGAATTACCATCCCGTTATGGCGTGATGACCTGTCCCTCTGGACCTGGGGTTCCACCCACTCACCGGATTCCATGTTTGCACTAAGTAATCTCGGCAGTGTCTACTTTGAGAACAAACAATACCCCAAGGCTTTGGAACTAGGATTGAAAACTGCGAAATTACGCCCTGAGTTTTATGCTGGCTATCGACTTGCTGGCAAAGCCCTACTTGAGCTTGGAGAAAAACAGGATGGACTCGCCTTCCTGCAGCTTGCAGTTGCCCGACTGGGTGCAACTCCTTCTGCAGAAACCTACATCGATCTGGCTGATGCCTACATGCAACTCGGCCAGTACAAGAAGGCGGAAGAGATTCTTCTGCCTCTGAGCACCAAAGAGCCCATGAACCGAAATCTCAACCTGTTACTTGGAATATACTATTCACGACTCGGCGACCATGTCCTTGCAGACCAAGCCTTTGAGAAATCCCAATTGTTTTATACAACAGAAGTTCAAACCGCACGCAAGAAAATGTACGACGAGGTGCTGGCGAGCAATAAATATCCAAAACTGACAGCAAAGCAGCAGCCACCACAACGTACACCGCCCTGAACTTGAACCAGACGCGTACGTGATGTGCGCTGCGGCGTTCCCGCTCGAATCTTTAAAGACTGGGAGCAAATTCAGGCACAAACGTTATAAGCGAAAGTAGTCATTCAACTATCTGACTGTACGTCACGATCTTATTAATAATGCCTTAGGTGCCACTTTAGCTATCGCAGGATTTGGGTCGGGGCTGAGCGGAGAATGATGTAGCTACTTCTATTCTCCTTTCTTACTCCTGCTAATTTCATTAGAATCACGTCCCGATATGGGGCGGTAGCTCAGCTGGGAGAGCGTCGCGTTCGCAATGCGAAGGTCGGGAGTTCGATCCTCCTCCGCTCCACCAAATTTCGCACAAAGGCCGGGATTCCCGGCCTTTGTGCGTCTCTGGCCCCGGAAATCGGGGTTTTCCGCTAAAATACCCGGGTATTCGGCCCCGGTAGCTCAGTGGATAGAGCAGCCGCCTCCTAAGCGGCAGGTCGCACGTTCGATTCGTGTTCGGGGCACCATAATTTCAGTTCAACCCAGGGCTGCGGCCAGCGGAGAACGGTTTGCTCGACGTCGAAAAACTCGCCTGCACCCGCGGTGACCGCCCGTTATTCCGCGACTTGTCGTTCTCTTTGAAACCAGGGGAACTGCTGCACCTGCAGGGTGCTAACGGCAGCGGCAAAACCACTCTGCTACGGACCCTGTGTGGACTGTCGCGACCGGCGGCCGGCACAATCCGCTGGAAAGGACGGTCCGTGCAAGACGACCGTGCGGAATTCCTCAGCCAACTTTGTTACATCGGCCATCCCAATGCTCTGCACGGCGACCTCACCGGCTGCGAGAACCTCGACTTCGAAGCCTGCCTGAACAGCGCGCGGTCGGCTGCACGCACGGCCCTCGCCGAGGCGGGGCTCGGGACCGTGGCAAGCCTGCCGACCAAACTGCTGTCCCAGGGACAGAAACGTCGAACCGCCCTCGCCCGCCTGCGCGTCACCTCCCAGCCACTGTGGATTCTGGATGAACCCCTCACGGCGCTCGACCGGCGTTCTACAGAAGTTCTGCAAGAATTGTTCGGGCAACATTTGGGTCGCGGTGGCCTGATCATTCTGACCTCACATCAGGACGTCAGCCTCGCAGACTGGCCGGTCTTGACGCTGTCATTGGAGGGTTGGTGAGCTCCGGTCTGTTCACTGCCGTGGCATGCGCCTTGCGACGCGACCTGACACTGGCGGCACGCAAACCGGCGGATGTCGCCACACCCTTGGTGTTCTTTGCCATCGTGGTCAGCCTGTTCCCGCTGGGGGTCAGCCCGGAACCGGCGATTCTGCGGGGCCTGGGTCCCGGAGTGCTCTGGGTGGCTGCCCTGCTGGCCACTCTACTGTCACTCAATCGCCTGTTCTCGGCTGACTATGCCGATGGCTCACTGGAGCTGCTGGTGTTGAGTCCGCAGCCGCTGGCGGTGTTGGCTGCGGCCAAGACCCTGGCACACTGGCTGACCACCGGCCTGCCACTGATACTCCTTAGTCCGGTGCTGGCCGTGCAGCTGTACCTGCCGGAGGCAGCCTACGGTACCTTACTACTGGCGTTGTTACTGGGAACCCCGGTCCTGAGCCTGATTGGAGCAGTTGGGGCGGCGCTGACGCTGGGCTTGCGCGGTGGTGGGGTGTTGCTGTCACTGCTGGTATTGCCGTTGTATACTCCGATCCTGATTTTCGGTGCCGGCGCGGTCACGGCCGCGGCCAGCGGCTTCAGTCCGGAAGCGCATTTGTCCCTGTTGGGTGCGTTTCTGGTGGTGGCGCTGGCCTTCGTTCCCTGGGCCACGGCCGCTGCCCTGCGCATATCTCTGGATTGATCCACTTGTTCGATTTCCTTCACAAATACGCCTCCCCTCGAAACTTCTACGATTTCGCCGGCATTCTGATTCCGTGGCTGGCAGGCGTAACCGTTGTGTTGCTGGCCATTGGTCTGTATCAGGGACTGTTCCTGGCACCGCCGGACTACCAGCAGGGCCAGAGCGTACGCATTATGTTCATTCACGTGCCGGCGGCGTGGATGTCAATGTTCGTCTACATGGTACTGGCCGGAGCCGGAGCGGTTGGCCTGATCTGGCACCTGAAGCTGGCCGAAATGACCGCGGCCGCGGCCGCCCCGATTGGCGCCTCATTCACCTTCCTGGCGCTGGTCACCGGTTCGCTGTGGGGCAAACCGATGTGGGGCACATGGTGGGCATGGGATGCGCGCCTGACCTCGGAACTGATTCTGCTGTTTCTGTATCTTGGTTTTATGGCCCTGCAGGCGGCGATTGATGACCCGAAACGCGCGGCACGCGCCGGAGCGCTGCTGGCGTTGATCGGCGTGGTGAATATTCCCGTCATCCACTTTTCGGTACAGTGGTGGAACACCCTGCACCAGCCGGCCTCCGTCAGCTCCATTGCCAAGATCGGTGCACCGGCGATTCACCCCAGCCTGTTGTGGCCACTGCTGATCATGGCCATTGCCTTTACGGTGTTCTTTGCGGTTGTACTGCTCATGCGCTTGCGGGCCGAGATCCTGCATCGCGAGCGTTACACACACTGGGTCGCGGAACGAATCAAGTCATGAATTGGTCTGAATTCTTCGCCATGGGCGGCTATGCGCTGTATGTTTGGGGTTCCTACGCGGCCGCGGCCATAGTGCTGCTCCTGAATGTGGTCGCCGCACGCCGTCGGGAACAATCCGTGCGCCGCGAACTCCAAAACCTGCAAACCCTCAACCCATCGGATTCCGAATGAAACCGCGCCACAAGAAACTGATTGCTGTCAGCGGCGGTGTCACCCTGCTGGTCGTCGCCGGGCTGCTGGTGCTGAATGCCTTCCGCAGCAACCTGGTCTATTTTCGCAGCCCCACGGAGATCCTGAGCGGTGAGGTGTCGACGCAGGGAGTGTTGCGGCTCGGCGGGATGGTGGACAAGGGCAGCGTGAAGAAAATACCCGACAGCCTGAAAGTCGAATTCAAGGTCACCGACTTCCAGAAGTGCATCACGGTTCGTTACGAGGGTATTTTGCCCGACTTGTTCCGCGAGGGTCAGGGTGTCATTACCCAGGGCCGGCTCCAGCCAGACAAGGTGTTTGTCGCCGACCAGGTGCTGGCCAAGCACGATGAGAAATACATGCCGCCCGAAGTGGCCAACAGCCTCAAGGGCAAAGCCGGGCCAAAATCGGCCTGTGAGACCAGCCTGTGAAAAAATTTCTTATCCCGATTGGTGTATTCGTATTACTCGGCATTCTGCTGGCCTACGGCCTCAAGCTCGACCCGCGCAAGATCCCGTCTCCGCTGGTCGGCAAGCCGCTGCCGGAGTATCACCTGCCGATCCTCGAATCCACGGGCAAGAAACTGAGCAACAGTGATTTCCGCGGCCAGGTGGTGCTGTACAACGTCTGGGCCTCATGGTGCGGGGCCTGCAAACAGGAGCACCCGGTGTTGATGCAGATGGCTGCCGAGAAACGTGTACCCATCGTCGGCTTGAATTACAAGGACACGCACGAAGCAGCACGCCAGACCCTTCAAGCCGCGGGCAATCCCTACAATGTCAGTATTGTGGATGCTGATGGTCGCGTCGGCCTGGACTGGGGCGTTTATGGCGTACCGGAAACCTTCGTTGTCGACAAACAGGGCGTCATTCGCCACAAGCATATCGGTCCGATTTCCATGGAGGACTGGCAGGGCACACTGCGACCGATGATCGAGAAACTGTCTGCCGGCGGGTGAGTCCCCGTTTCAGGCAGTGCCGTATTTTGTCTCGACCAGTATCCCGACTTCCTTGAGAAACGGAGTCGGCAGCACCCCGCCGGCACAGACAATCACCGCGTCATTCGGCAATTGCAGCGTTTTTCCTTCCTGCTCGAGCACAACGTTCTTCTGGCCGATCTCTTTCACGTTTGACTTCAGCAGTACCCGGACCCGGCCCCCTTTTTCTGCGGCCGCCAGGCGATCGCGGTTCTTGGGCTTCACCCGCCCGAAGGCCTCGCTGCGGTAGGACAGGGTTACGCGGGTGCCGGATTCATCGGCACAGGCCAGCGCCGCTTCCAATGCCGCGTCACCGCCACCCACCACCAGCACCTGCTGGCCGCGGTACTGTTCGGCATCGATCAGCCGGTACACCACTTTGGGTTGCTCTTCCCCGGGAACGCCAAGTTTGCGCGGGGTACCGCGCCGGCCAATCGCCAGCAGCACGGCACGGGTTGGATATTCGCCTTTCGAGGTCTTGACGACAAAGCCGCCGCTCACCGGCTTGATGGTTTCCATGCGCTCGAAAAAGTTTACCCGCAGACCGGTTTTTTTCACGACGCCCTGCCAGAACTCGAGCAGCTTTTCCTTGCTGACCTCGCCAAACTTCATCTTGCCAACGATTGGCAGGGTGACGGGCGCCGTCATCACCAACTTGTTGCGCGGGAAGTGATAAACCGTTCCGCCGAACGAATCCTCCTGTTCAATGGTGACGTAGCGCAGCTTCTTTTCCATGGCACCCAGCGTTGCCGTCAATCCGGCCGGACCGGCACCGACGATGACAACATCGTAGGGAAACTTACCGCCCTTGAGTCGGGCTATGGAGTCGAGCGCCTGCCGGCCCTGCTCTGCGGCCTTGCGAATCAGCCCCATGCCTCCGAGCTCGCCGGCGATGAAGATGCCCGGAACATTGGTTTCGAAATTCGGCTTGACCTGCGGTATATCGACACCGCGTTTTTCCGAACCGAACACCAGCTGGATGGCGTCGTGCGGGCAGGCCGTCTGACAGGCGCCATGACCGATGCAATGCGCCGGATTCACCAGCTGTGCCTTGCCGCCGATGATGCCGATGGCTTTCTCCGGGCAAGCGGTGACACAGCCGCGCGACCCCAGACAACGCTTGGGGTCGATAACCGGGTGTAGCGAAGCACTCTCGGTCAAGCCTGCTTCCAGGGATTCCTGCCAGGTCGCCACGTGGGCCGCTTCTCGCCGGCGATGCCGTCGGAGATAAAAATACAGAATCAGCACCAGCGGGACGGTATACAAAACGGCAAAAAGCAGATCGGTCATGATTCATCCATATCCATGGTTAATGCACAGCAAGAAAGCAATCCATACTTGCATAGTCAACTATTTTATCGACTCGACTGATAGTGTCGGGCAAAGGGCGATAGCGCGATTTACCACCGGTCGTCTGCGCGCCGCCTTCCAACTGAATCTCTTGTGAATCCACTGGTTAGTGCCAGAATTTATGAATTACGATAGTAGATGTAGTCGTCGCTAGGCAACAAAAATACCAAGGAGCCGGTTTTGACCAATCTGTCTCAGGCACAGGGAATTCCTGCGCAGGGTTTGCCGCGTACATCCGACACCCACGCCAAAGGGCGCGGTTATCGCCTTGCTTTGCCTGTATTCATTCTCGCATTGCTGCTGGCCTGGGTGGCCAACCGCCAGGGTTACTACACACCCGGCTCCGATGTCGGCTACTACCTGGGTATGGCCGGCGGCATCATGATGCTGACCCTGCTGCTGTATCCGTTGCGCAAACATTTCAGCTTCCTGCAACCACTGGGCGCCATCCGCCACTGGTTCAAACTGCACATGCTGTTCGGGATCCTCGGCCCACTGTTGATTATCATTCACTCAGCCTTCGGTATTGGCTCATTAAACGCCGGTGTGGCCATGGCCTGCATGCTGCTGGTGGCCGGAAGTGGCGTGATCGGCCGCTTCATCTACACCCGGATCCACCATGGGTTGTACGGTCGCCGGGCATCGCTGCATGAAATGCAGGCCGAACTCGGGATGCACACGGACGAAGTTCGTTCAAAGTTCCATTTCGCACCGGCTGTTGAATCCCGGCTCAAGGAATTTGGCACGTTGGCACAGACTCGTCCAACAAACTTCCTGACGGGCTCCTGGCAATTCATGACGCTGGCCCTCCGGGCCAAACATGTTCGCCATCAGTGCATGCGTGATGTGCGCAAGGTGGTCAAAGCCCATGCCCAGAAACGGCAATGGGATCGCAGCAAACTACAGGCGCGCCTGGCGGCGGCCGACCACAAGATTCGCAGCTACCTGGAGAGTGCCCGCCACACGGCTCAGTTTTCTGCCTACGAGCGCATGTTCTCGCTCTGGCACATTCTGCACGTACCGTTCGTGTTCATGCTGGTCATCAGCGGGGTGGTGCATGTCATCGCCGTGCACATGTACTGATCCATCTGAATTCCCGCTCCATGCGCAGCGCCCTCTTCCGATTGGTGTTGGGATTCTTCCTGCTGAGCCCCGTGGCGCAGGCCGATACCGTGGAAAGCGTCATCATGCCGGGCAAAGTGATTGCCGGCCATGCCAAGCTCGAGACCGACTGCAAGCAATGTCACGTACGCTTCAACAGGAGCGCCCAGAGCGGACTGTGCCTGGACTGTCACAAGGATGTCGCTCGCGACGTGATCACGAAGCAGGGTTACCACGGACGGCTAAAGGAACAGGAATGCCGCGCCTGCCACACCGAACACAAGGGGCGTGACGTGAACATCGCGCCGCTGGATGAAAAGGGGTTTGACCACAGCCTGACCGACTTTGCATTAAAGGGCGGGCACACGAATTCGAAGGTCCAGTGCCGGGACTGTCACCCGAAAGGCAAAAAGCATCGCGAGGCCCCGTCCGACTGCTACGCCTGTCACCGAAAGGACGACAAGCACAAGGGCTCGCTCGGCAAGGCCTGCGCGGACTGTCACTCCGAAAAGAACTGGAAAGACACCCTGTTTGATCATAGCAAGACCAAGTTTCCGCTCACCGGCAAGCACCGCGACGTACAGTGCAAGAGCTGCCACAGCGATCCGAAATTCAAGGGAGCGCCGACGCAGTGCGTAGCCTGTCACCGCAAGGATGACCAGCGCAAGGGTCACCAGGGCAAGTTCGGCGACAAGTGCGAGACCTGCCACACTGATCGCGACTGGAAGAACATCCGCTTCAACCACGACCGCGACACCAAATACCCGCTGCGCGGCAAGCACCAGTTCGCCAAATGCTCGTCTTGCCATACCGGTTTCCTGTACAAGGAGAAAACCGCGACCCAATGCGTGGCCTGCCATCGCAAGGATGACGAATCCAAGGGCCACAAGGGACGCTTCGGCAACAAGTGTGAAAGCTGTCACGTCGAGAAGAACTGGCAGACCGTGACCTTTGATCACGACCGCCAGACGAAATACCCGCTGCGCGGCAAGCACGCCCAGGCCAAATGTTCAGGCTGCCATACCGGTATCCTGTATCAGGAGAAACTCACGACCACCTGTTACGCCTGTCACCAGAAAGACGACAAGCACAAGGGACAGGAAGGCAAGAAGTGCGAATCCTGCCATAACGAGCGCAACTGGAAGGAAACCCGTTTCGACCACGGCCTGTCTCGTTTCCCGTTGCTGGGTAAACACGCGAAGGTGGAATGCAAAAAATGCCACCTGACTCCCACCTTCAAGGACGCCAAGACCGATTGCTACGCCTGTCACAAAAAAGATGACAAGCACAAGCTGCGGCTGGGTACCGATTGCGGAACCTGCCATAACGCGCGCGACTGGAAAGCCTGGAATTTCGACCACGACCGACGCACCACCTTCAAGCTGGATGGTGCGCATCGTGGCCTCGACTGCCTGGCGTGCCACAAAAAGCCGATGACCGGCAAAATCAGCCTGTCCGGCACCTGTGCCAGCTGCCATGACGATGACGATGTCCACCATGGTGGTTTCGGCCGTGATTGCCAGCGCTGCCACTTTACGAATTCGTTCAAGAAAATCCGACCCGGCATGGGAGGCATGCCCCGATAGCCAGCGGCAGTCTGGCTCGATGATCTATCCTTCACGAGGAAGGTGTGTGATGACGAAAAATAAAAATGATGCGCTGATCCGAACCACCCTGGCGGGCCTGCTGTGGCTGCTGCTGATGTTCGCGCTGCCCCTTCACGCTGCCGAACAGCGTGGAACGGATTTCGATCATTTACGCACCGGATTCCCGCTCACCGGCGCGCATACCCAGGTCGAATGTCAAACCTGTCATGCGCGCGGGGTCTTCAAGGGCACGCCGCGGCAGTGTGATCTTTGCCATATTCAGGGCAACCGCATGGGCGCGAGCGCCAAGCCCAACAACCATGTACAGACGACTCAGTTCTGCGATCAATGCCATACCAACACGGTTTCGTGGGTGGGCGCCCGATTCCGGCATACGGGCATCACGCCCGGCAGCTGCGGCACCTGCCACAACGGCACCACCGCCACCGCCAAACCGGCCAATCACATCCAGACCACCGCACCGTGCGACACCTGTCACCGCACCACGGCTTGGGTACCGGCCTCGTTCAACCATGCCAGCGTAACTCCCGGCAGCTGCGCCACCTGCCACAACGGCACCACCGCCACCGGCAAGCCGGCAAAACACATCCAGACCACGGCGGCGTGCGACACCTGTCACCGCACCAATGCCTGGATACCGGCTTCGTTTAACCATGCCAGCGTAACTCCCGGCAGCTGCGGCACCTGCCACAACGGCACCACCGCCACCGGCAAGCCAACCAACCACATCCAGACCACGGCGTCGTGCGACACCTGTCACCGCACCACCGCCTGGTTACCGGCTTCGTTTAACCATGCCAGCGTAACTCCCGGCAGCTGCGGCACCTGCCACAACGGCACCACTGCCACCGGCAAGCCAACCAACCACGTCCAGACCACTTCATCGTGCGATGCCTGTCACCGCACCACCGCCTGGTTACCGGCCACATTCAGCCATGCGAATGTGGCACCAGGGACGTGCAACACCTGCCACAACGGCACCACTGCCACCGGCAAGCCCACGACCCATATCGCGACCACCGCGTCGTGCGATGCCTGTCACCGCACCACGGCCTGGCTACCGGCCACATTCAGTCACGCCAGCGTGGCTCCCGGAACCTGCAACTCCTGCCACGGTGTCACGTCCACTGGCAAGCCCAGCGGCCATTTTGTAACGACCCGTTCCTGCGACGCCTGTCACAACACCACGGCCTGGACACCGATCCGCTATACACACACCAGCCCGTACTTCAGCCCCCACAATTCGGGCGTGACCTGCACCAGCTGTCATACCGGCAAGACCGAAACCATCAGCTGGAAGTACGCGGCCTACAGCGGCTACTGCGCCGGTTGCCATGCCGGAAGTTTCAAGACTGATCCGCACAAGAAAACCGAGACCCCGACTACAACCTGGTACACCGTGGGTGACCTGAAAAACTGCGCAGGGAGTTGCCATATTGTCAATGGCACCACCGGCGCGATCACCAAGACCCGCAACAGCCATCACAGATCCACGGATGGAGGCTTCTAGGGATGAAGTCCGCCATTCGCCTGCTGCTCATCCTCGGCACGGCTTGCTGCACTCTGGCAAGCCGTGCCGACCTGATCGATGACATTGAGGTCCGTCGCGATCAGGGGGTGGCTGAATTCCGCCTGCAGTTCAGCATGCCGGTGCAATACATCAAGCACTTTCCACAGGAGCGCGGCGAACTCCTGAAGATTTATCTGCAGGCCGTGGTCCGGGATGGTTTGGACCCGGTAGACCTGCAAGCCTATAAACGCACGCCGTCGGTGTCGGATGTCCCGCCGTTCACCGTGATGTACACCACTACGCGCAATTGCTATGCCGTGCGGGATCCCGTGTGTCTCGATATTCAGTTCAGCAAACCGGTCGCCTTTCGCATCCGGCCCGGTGAGGATGGCCGCAGCCTGATTCTGATCGTCCTACCGGAACCGAATGCCGGAACTACACCGAAGACCAAGAAATAGTATCTGTCTCCTTATCTCATATTGTCGAAGAACTCTGATTCTCTAATGCGGTCACTCTTGGCGCTAATACTATTGTTGCTGGGTGCGCTGTTCGCGGCTACTGCCGCGGCGGCTGCTCAAGAAGGCAAAGCGGACTCATCCGGGCGGGTAGTGGTCACGCTGATCAGCTCATTCGACTCGATTCCGGACAACCTGATCCCAACCGACATCCGTGACTACCGGGTGTATCGCACACAAAGCGCCGTATTTGGTAAAACCATCTATTTTGTCCGACTCGGATTTTTCAAGACCACAGCCGATGCAGAAGCCGTGCGCGGTAAATTGCAATCCCGTTTTCCGGGCGCGTTTGTGACCGAAATCACCCCTGAGGAATTCACCCAGGCGTCCGGCCGCAAACCACCAGCACCAGCACCGGTGGCGCCCGCTGTCGTCAAAGAACCGCCACCGGTACCCGTCGTGGCACCAAGTCCACCGGAACCCTTTGCCGTGACACTGCTAACCAGTGTTGGCAAAAAACCGTTTCCGCTCGCACCATTGCCGGCGGAACTGGCAGACCGGCGCCTGTATTTCCAGGATTCAGTTCGCGATGGCAAGAAGGTGACCACACTCAACCTCGGATTTTTTACCGGCTTGCCTGAGGCGGAGCAGGCGCTCGAATTGTTGCGCGGTACCTATCCGCAGGCCAGTGTCCGGGGCACAACGGCCGAGGAACGTCGGCAGTCTGCGCAGCGGACCACGGCCTATGTCCCGCCGAAACCGGTCGCGGCCACCACGCCTGCTCCGGTGGTGGCTGCACCGGCCAAGCCAGCCGCAGACAGCGGCGTCGAACAACGGGCCGCGGAACTCATGGACAAGGTCCGTACGGCCCTGGCGGGCGGCGAGAACGGCCAGGCCCTGACGTTGCTGGACCAAATCCTGAAGCTGCCCCCCAACCGGCAATCGCAGGAGGCCCAGGAGCTGGTTGGCTTGGCTCACGAGCGCAACAAGGAAATCGCCGAGGCACGCAAGGAATATGGTCTCTACCTCAGGCTGTATCCGGAGGGTGAAGGCTCCGAGCGGGTTCGCCAACGACTGGCGAATCTGGACGCCCCGGCACCGGCACCGGTGCTCAAGGCCGCCAAGAAACGCAATGTCGACGTCACGACCGCCTATGGCAGTTTTTCGCAATACTATTATCGCGGTGATACCAAGGTCGATACGACAACGACCGTCGGCCCGATCATCGACAAGGCCACCCTGACCAGCGTCGACCAGTCAGCATTGCTGACCAACCTCGACTTCACCGGTCGCATGCGCAGCGGCGACTGGGATAATCGTGTTGTCGTCCGTGACACCTACACCGCCAACTTTCTGGAGGGTGCCGAGAACTACAACCGCCTGTATTCCGCCTACGCCGAAGTGCGCAACAAGGCCCATGATTACGGTGGCCGGCTTGGCCGGCAATCCGGCAACACCGGTGGTCTCCCCGGCCGTTTCGACGGGCTTAGCCTCGGATACGGCTTTCTGCCGAAATGGCGCGTCAATGTGGTCGCCGGTACCCCGGTGGAGTTCAATCCGATCAACTCTGACAGGCAATTCTGGGGAACGAGCCTGGACTTCGGCACCTTTGCCGAGCACTGGAACGGCAACACCTATTACTTTCAGCAGACCGTGGATGGCATCACGGACCGGCAGGCGGTTGGAGCAGAACTGCGATACTTCAGTCCGGCGCGTTCGCTGTTATTGCTGACCGATTACGATCTCTCCTACAGCGAACTCAATATCGCCATGCTGCAATTTACGGAGACCTGGAACAACAAGACCACGCTCAACGTACTGGTTGACCATCGCCGTGCTCCGATTCTGCAAACATCAAACTCGGTTATTGGCGAGGTCAATACTTCGATTCGCTCACAACTGCTGACACTGAGCGAGGAACAGCTTCGCCAGATGGCGCTGGACAAAACACCGATTTCGGACCTGGTGATGCTGGGTCTCAACCACAACTTTAATACGACGTGGCAGCTCGGTGGCGACGTCAAGCTGTATAACATCAGTGGCACACCAGCCAGCGGATCACTCCCCGCGCAACCGGAGACAGGCAACGTACTCGTGTACACCCTGCAGGGCATTGCCAGCGGTTTGCTGTCCAAGCGGGACATCACGGTACTGAGTTTGAGCTACCTGACCAGCGACAACCTCGAAGGCACCTCGGTCGGACTCAATAACCGCACCTTGTTGCAGGACCGCTGGACCCTGGACGCCTCGCTGCGTTACTACACGCAGGAGGACAGTCTCGGCACCACGCTTAAGCGCCTGACGCCGATGCTGCGCGTCGGGTATCGGTGGCGGCAATCCCTCACGTTTGAATTCGAGTACGGTCTGGAAAAGACCACCACCGTGTCCGGTTCCACCACGGATGAAACGTCAAGCCAGTTCTATATGCTCGGATATCGCTGGGACTTCTGAGGGTTCGCCATCGCCCCCATTCCGGGGCAATGTGCAATGTTACTTCTTCGCTTTTGAACGTGCGCTGGCGATCGCCTGCTTCAGGTGCTCACGGCCCGGATCTTCCGGCGGCAGCAGCTTGAGCAAACGCTCCCAATACGGCAGCGTTTGCCGATAATTCCCCTGCTGGTAAGCAGCGTAGCCCAGGAACCAGAGTGCATCCGGATGGTTCGGCTCAAGCTGATACAGACGATGATATAACTCGCTCACCAGTCCACCTGTTTCACCGGGATTGCTGTTGAATAACAACCAGGCATATTCGGACACTACCTCAAGATTGTCAGGCGCCAGCGCATAGGCGCGGGCATAGGCGTTCATGGCCTTGTCCGGCTGCTGCATCACATTGTAGGAGCGTCCGAGCCGTGCCCAGCCTGTTGCATCATTGGGCTGTTCGGCCAGGCGCTTCTCCAGCTTGGCCACCATTTCATAGACCATCGGTGGAACACGTGCCGCTTCGGCACCGCCGCGTTGTGCCGCGAGCCAGAACCCCTGCAGGTTGCCAAAGTTCAACGTGGAGTACAGCCCGGCACCGAGCAACAACAGCACGGTTATGGACAGCACCGCTCGAGCGGTGCTACCGGGAGTGGACGCCGTCGTGGCGGCAGTTGCAGCCGGCGACAACGCCTCCAGCTGCCTGAGCACATTGGCCAGCTCCGCCGAGAGGCGCAACTCCTCATCCTGGGCGACGACCGGGTCAATGCCCCGGTCGGAGCGCTCCGCGTCCAGTTCATTCATCTGCGCCAGCAACCGATCACGCAACAATTCGAGATCGGCTCTCGTATTCGCTACGACACCGCCACTCGGGACTACGCGCAATGATCGCGACAGCCACCAGACGGTGGCACCCAGCAGCAGTACGGCCAGACCAATCAGCATCACCATTTTCAGGATTCCTGCTGGTTACGGGCCGCGCGCACCCGGGCACGATCTTCTTCACTGAGCACCGGAGCCGGTGTCGCTGTCTGACGGGTACGTCGTCGCATGAATAGCCAGCCGCCCACCGCCAAAACCGCCAATACCAGCGGTGGTGCGAGCCACAACGGCAGCCCGGCGCGATCTGCTGGCGGCTTCATGAGCACATAATCGCCATATCGGGCCACGAAATAATCCACGATCTGCTCGCGTGTTTTGCCGGCCTGCAGCTGTTCACGGATCACCTTGCGCATATCCTTGGCCAGATCGGCATTCGATTCCGCGACGGGTTGATTCTGACAGACGGCACAGCGGAGATCCTTGGCGATTTCGAGCACCTGACGATCCAGGGGATCTTCCTGAACACTGTCGAGACCGTTCTGCGCAGCCAACAGATTTGGCGCCATCGACATCAACACCAGCGCCCACATACAGTACTTCATCGAGCCTCCGCGATCACCGCGGCTGGGCTGGTGGCCCGCTCACGCCGACGCATGCTCAACGTCAGAAACAAACCGAGCAGAATGACCATGCCGCCACCCCAAATCCATTGCACGAGCGGATTCACATAAACGTGCACACCCCACTTCATGACGCCGTTCCCGGCTGCCGGTTCGGCAAGCACCACATAGACATCCCGCCACAGGGTCGAATGGATACCGGACTCGGTCGTTGGCATGTCCTGCACCGGGTAACGGCGTCGCTCTGGCAGGACCAGGACATTCTTGTTGAGCAATGTAAATTGACCCTGAATCGCCTGGTAGTTGTCACGCACAAAGGATCGAACACCATCAAAACGAAGCCGCTCGCCACCCACTTCAACGATTTCGCCCGGCACCATCACGACCGCCTTCTCCTGCCGGAACACTCCCGAGCCGGTCAGGCCAATCGCAATGATCGCAATACCCAGATGCACCACCATCCCGCCCCAATGGCGGCGATTGAACGAGAGGGTGCGCCACAGTGCACGCCACAGGGTTTCCGTTGCATGCTGCTGACGGCGCTGACGCACGGCACGCGCATAGTCCATGGCAATCGTACCGGTCACAAATGCGATCAGCGCCGAGGCCACGGGTGCCGTCCAGTGCATGGGCCAGGCCGCGATCAGCATGATCGAACCGGCCACCACGGCGAGCGAGACCGGAACCAGCAGACGACGGCGCAAGCGCTCGGTATTGGCTTTGCGCCAGGGCACCATCGGCGCCACAGCCATCAACAGGAGCACCATCAGAAAGATCGGTACCATGACGGCATTGAAGTACGGAGCACCGACGGTGATCTTGTCCTGCCCACCGGACAGGGCATCGAGCGCCAACGGATAGAGTGTGCCAAGCAGGACACAGGCGGCGGCGACCGTGAATATGACGTTATTCCAGACAAACAGCGACTCTCGGGACAATACCGAGCTCATCCCCTCTTCCGACTCCTGGAAACCTCCACGGGCCAGGAAAATGCCGAACGACACCGTCAGTACTGTGACCATGAAGGCCAGAATGTAGGCGCCGCGCCCTGGGTCGACGGCGAATGCATGAACCGACGACAGCACCCCCGAACGCACCAGGAATGTTCCCAGCAGGGAGAGCGAGAACGCTGTAATCACCAGAAACAGGTTCCAGGCATGCAGCATGCGTCGCCGCTCCTGAACAGTAATCGAATGCACCAGTGCCGTTCCCACCAGCCACGGCATGAATGAGGCGTTCTCAACCGGGTCCCACGCCCAATAACCGCCCCAGCCGAGTTCGTAATAGGCCCACCATCCGCCCAGCAGGATGCCGGTCGTCAGGAAGCCCCAGGCGATCAACGCCCAGCGGCGAATATGCACAATCCAGAATTCACTCTTCCAGCGCGTGATGAGCGCCGTCATGGCGAAGGCGAAAGGCACTGAGAAACCCACGTAACCGAGATACAGCATGGGCGGATGGAACACCATGCCGGGATCCTGCAACAGTGGATTCAGATCCCGACCGTCCGCCGGCACCGGGAACAGGCGCAAAAAGGGATTGGAGAGAAACAGAATCAAACCAAAGAAGCCGACCATAAGCAGGCCTTGGACGGCCAGCACCATCGGCAACCGGTCTGGATAGCGACGTCGGCCGTGGAAGGCAACAACCATGGTGAATAACGTCAGCACCCACACCCACAAATACAGCGAACCTTCATGGCTACCCCACAACGCCGCCACCTTGTAAAAAATGGGCAGATGGCTATTGGAGTTGCTGGCCACATACTGAACTGAGTAGTTGCCAGTCACGAAAGCGTGGATCAGGGTTGCTGCCCCGATCGTGGTCAGGACAAACATGGCAATGGACGCGTGGAAATTAATACGCGTCAATTCAGGGCGATGCAGGAGTCGCGCCGCCAGCGGCGATAAACCCTGAATCAGGGCCACCACCAGGGCTAGATAGGCGGCCAGATGGCCGAACTCAACCAGATGAAATCCAAAACCACTCAGAAGCATAATTCTCCTTGGAGTCTGTAACCGGCCAAGACGCACCCACCGGAAACTCCCGGAACACAACACAACGGGAATCGGTGCCACCGGAACCTCTGGCAGCACCGCATTACAGACCTGTGCATCCTATCTCAAGCCATCATTACTGACTACTCGTTGACCGACATGATTTATTCAGATGGCGCGATGAAAAGTTGTGCACATTTTCTGTGGATAACATTGTGCACAACAGTGCGCTACGCACCCGACATGGCTGGGAAAAGAAATGATGAACAGATTGAATAATTTTTATACAGATAATTAAATGTTTAATAACAATATGTTACATTTAATTTATGGCCATCATGCTATTTATTTTTCCGAGACAGGCCATATTTCCGGACAATACTTTAACTGTGCACAACGACCCAATCACGAAAGCAAAAAATCCTTACCCTTTCTGTGCCGAATACAGTGAAATTACGATCCGTTCACATCACCCGATGAAAGGTCTGCCCAGATTCAATCCCTATGGCTACTCGTAGCGAAACACCCCGCTGCGCCGGGCTCTTTCGACAATTGGCCGCCATCGTCTATGACAGCCTGCTGGTGATTGCACTCTGGTTTGCTGTTGGGGCGCTGATGCTGTTGCTGAGTGGCGGGCGCCTGAGCGCACCGGACCGACCTGGTTGGTTGTTGATGCTCTTCCAGGGGACGCTGCTGTTCACAACCTGGCTGTTTTTCGCATGGTTCTGGACTCATGGTGGACAGACGCTCGGCATGCGGGCCTGGCGCCTGAAACTGATCGGAAGGCACGGCGAGCCTGTGAGCTGGACTCAGACCATCGTGCGTTTTGTGGCGGCCCTTGTTTCAGCTGGCGCGTTCGGTCTCGGGTATCTGTGGGCAGTGATTGATCCGGACCGTTGTCGTTGGCACGATCGCCTTTCCGGCACCCGCCTCGTGCTGGTCCCGAAGTCCGGCTCCGGGACTTCCGTCAGCGGAGCCGTCGCAGAAACACAAGGGCCGCAATGAAGAACATCGTGGTCGGCAGGAGCGCGCCAATGACGGCGGGAATGTTAAACAATAATCCAAAGTAGCCAAATCCTCGGCTGATCACAAAAAAGGCCAGTCCGATCACAATCCCGGTAAACAGCCGTGCACCCAGCCCACCGCTGCGCAGCTGGCCAAATACGAACGGAATGGCCAGCACCATCATGACCACTGTTGAAAACGGCGCCGCCAGCTTCTGCCAGAAGGCCAGGGCATATGGACCGGTGTTCTGCTTGTTCTGCTCCAGATGCCGGATATAGCGATACAGTTGCACGACCGACAGGCTCTCCGGCCGGACCGTAAATACCGTAAACAGGTCGGGAGATATGCTCGAATCCCACGACATTTCCGTGACACGCTGACTGTGGACACGATTCTCGGCCAGTGTACTCTCGTTCACCCCGATCAATTTCCACTGACCCTGAGCATGCTCCCCGCGCAGTGCGTGAGTGTGTTGCTGCATGCGGTTTTTCTCGTCAAAGCGATATATATCGATATTGAGCAGACTAAAGTCCGGCAGAACTTCAGAGACATGCACATAAGCCTGACCGTCGCGAAGCCACATGCCAAAATCATTCTGCTGCTTGACCCGAATATTCAAAGCCTCGGAGCGCCCGCGTTCGGCCATGCTCTCGGTGACAGGTACCAGGAATTCGCTCATCAGGATAGCCGCCAGGGCCAGCAGCAGTCCGACCTTGATGGCCGCTGCCACGATTTGCAGGACCGAGACACCCGCTGCTCGCATTGCCGTCAATTCAGAGTCGACCGCCAGCGCCGACAGGCCCAGCGTGGTCCCCAGCAACGCGGCCATCGGAAAAACCTCATGCGTCTGTCTTGGCAGCGATAGCAGCACAAACCGAATTGCATCACCGAGCTGGTAATTGGCCTTGCCCACATCACCCAGCGCATCCACGAACTGGATGAACGTAAACAGTGCGAGTAACACGCCCAGGACCAACAAGGTGCTGGTCAGAATGGCCGAAGCCAGATACCGATCGAGCAGACGCATCACGCCAGCGGCCTTGCGCGCAGGCGGCGCCAGCTTGGCAACAGCGGCAAATTACGGGCTCGCCGCAGGAACAGCAGTACGCCGACCGCAATGAACAGCAAATGCACCCACCAGAGGCCAACGCCACCGGGAAGACGACCGCGTTTCAGCATGGCATCGCCAATCCCTAACAGATTGCTGTAGAAGAAATAGGCGATGATGGCCACAAACAGGCTCAGGTAACGTCCCTGCCGCGGATGGCTGTGGGCAAACACCAGAGCAAACAGTGTGAGCACGATCAGGGCCACCGGCTTCGACACGCGCCAGTGCCACTCGGCAGCGGCGCCCGGCGATGAATCGCGCAGCAATTGCGCGCTCGGCATGCCGTGATAGGTGGTACGGCGCACCGCCGGAGCCGGTAACTCGACGCGGATACGGTAACGCTCGAAGTCAATAATGCGGTAATCGCCCTGCCCGGGCACTCCGTCATAGCGCACTCCGTCACTGAGCTCCAGGATTCGGTCGTTGCCTGCCTTGTCCTGAATTTCCCGTCCGCTGCGGGCCACCAACACGCCCTGACGACCCAGATGACTGGTCGCCGCGAACACCTGCTGCATCAGACCATCCCGGCCCATGCTTTCGACGTAGTAGACACCGCCTTCGTTGCCCTTGGACCGTGAAATCTCGTTGAATACGCCCGGCGCAATGGCGGCGGCTTCATAACGGCTGGTCTCGTCCTGTTTGATCTGGGCAATCAGCATCGAAGCAATCGGAGCCAGATAAAAGGACAGTATGGCAATGATCATTGCAAAACTCGCCGCCATCACCAGCACCGGACGCAACAGTTGTGTCAGTCCGATCCCGCAGGCCGCCAGTACAGTCATCTCGTTGTCGCGGTACCAGCGTCCGAGCGTCAGCAATAATCCGATATAAAAAGCCAGCGGGAGCATCAGGCTCAGCACTTCCACCGTTTGCAGGCCGAGCATGGTGAACACGAACTTGGCCGGGAAACTGCCGGCGGCGGCCTTGGCCAGGATCTTCACCAGGCTGACCACCATGAAAAGCGCGACAAATATGAAAGCCACCGCCAGGGTGGTGGTGGTCAACTCGCGAGCCAGCGACCGCTTGATGATCTGCATGCCGCTAACGGGAATGACGGATGGCGTGGAAAGATGGCCGAAAGCGGCCTAAAGATGGAATCATTGTGAAAATCCGCCAAATCAACAAGAATTCCCTCCGACCCGAACCCGGAGCGTTGTAATATCCATGGGTTAGCGGTGACAGGTACCGCGGTCGACAGGCACTATACCATAAAAAAATCCCGGCAATTTCCGGGGTACATCACGGGAGCAGGCATGGAATACACGGTCAAAAGCGGAGACCCCGAGAAACAGCGCAGCGGTTGCGTCGTCATTGGATTGTTTGAGGGCCGCAAACTGGCACCGGCCGGCAAACGGCTGGATGAGGCGGCGCAAGGTGCCCTCGCGGCCTTTCTGCGGCGTGGTGATATAGACGGCAAGTCCGGGCAAAGCCTGATGCTGCACAACCCACCCAACCTGTTATGCGAACGACTGCTGTTCATCGGCTGCGGTCGGGAAAAGGAATTTCACGAAGGACGATACCGCGACGCGGCGACCCTGGCGGCCAGAACCCTGGCCAGTGCCGGGGCCAGCGAAGCCGTCAGCTACCTGACCGAACTCGAGGTCAAGGGACGGGACATTGCCTGGAATCTGCGGCATGCCGTCGAATGCACGGAAGCGGCGCTCTACAAGTTTGATCGCATGAAAAGCCGGAAATCCGACAAGAAGCAGTCGTGGCGCAAGCTGGTGTTGACTGTCGGAAAACGCAGCGAACTGGCCATTGGTGAAACCGCCGTGCACCAGGGCCTGGCCATCAGCGCCGGGATGAATCTGGCACGCGACCTCGGTAACCTGCCGGGAAATGTCTGCACCCCCGCTTACCTTGCCGACCAGGCGCGCGAGCTCGAACACCAGTACGGCGTGAAGACCACGGTGCTGGAACGCGAAGACATGGAAAAGCTCGGCATGGGCGCATTACTTTCCGTGGCCCGCGGCAGTCGCCAGCCGCCCAAGCTCATCACCATCGAGTATAACGGTGGCAAGGATGAGGAACCGCCCGTTGCCCTGGTCGGCAAGGGCCTGACCTTCGACGCCGGCGGCATTTCGATCAAGCCGGCGGCTGCCATGGACGAGATGAAATACGACATGTGCGGCGGTGCTACCGTGCTCGGCGTACTCAAGGCCTGCGCCGAGCTGAAGCTGCCGATCAATGTAGTCGGTGTCATTCCCAGCTCCGAGAATCTCCCGGACGGCGACGCCAACAAACCGGGTGACATCGTGACCTCCATGTCCGGCCAGACCATCGAGGTGCTCAACACCGATGCCGAGGGCCGACTGATCCTGTGCGACGCCCTCACCTATACCGAGCGCTTCAATCCGGTCGCCGTGGTCGACATCGCGACCCTGACCGGCGCCTGCGTGATTGCGCTGGGCAAGCACGCCTCGGGACTCTTGAGCAACAATGACCCATTGGCGCGCGAACTGATGAATGCCGGACGTTACGCCTGGGACCGTGCCTGGCAGTTGCCGCTGTGGGACGAATACCAGAAGCAGCTCGACAGCAATTTTGCCGACATGGCCAACATCGGTGGTCGCGAGGGTGGCACCATCACCGCGGCCTGCTTTCTCGCGCGCTATGCCAAGAAGTTCAAGTGGGCCCATCTCGATATCGCCGGGACCGCCTGGCTCACCGGCAAGGCCAAGGGTGGCACCGGCCGGCCGGTGCCCTTGCTCACCACCTGGCTGATTGAACGCAGCCAGGATCACCGCCGCTCATGACTCGGGTAGATTTCTACCTCTTGGGCGAGGGTAGCGATCGCCGCGAAATATTCGCCTGCCGTCTGGCCGAGAAGGCCTATCGGCTGGGCCACCGGGTTTACCTGCTGGCCCCGGACCCGACGGCCGCGACCGAACTCGATGACCTGTTGTGGACGTTCAGCCAGGGAAGCTTCGTGCCCCATGCGCTGCTCGATAGCGATCCGGCCAGCACAGAGCAGCCGGTGCTGGTTGGCCACACCGAGCCGCCCGCCGGTTTCAATGATGTCCTGATTACGTTATCCGGTGAGGCACCGCCGTGGTTCAATCGGTTTGCGCGCGTGGCGGAACTCGTGGGGGCCGATGACCCGGAAAAGGCACGGGCCCGCGACCGTTTCCGTTTCTATCGGGAACGCGGAGCCACGCCAGAGACCCGCCCGTTATGACCGGTGCTTGGTCTGGCGCGCTGGCCGTCCTACACTAGACGCATGAGCTCGACCCGCAAACCCAAGCCGCCGGATCGGGGAGCGCCGGATCACAAGCCCTCGCGCAAAGTGGCGCTGAATGAAGTCCTGCGCTCGCTGCAGGATCTGGTCCAGAACGAGCTGAACGTCGAATCGACCCCGGACCAGGCACCCCCTGTCTCCAATCCCGCGATTCCGCCTCCTTCACCTGCCGCCGAACCGGCCGCTGTCCAGCCGGCATCACCGAACGCTGTACTGCCTGACGTCGCGCTGGCGGACGAGACAATGCTCCTCGAATCCCGGCGCGTATCGAAATCAAAATCAAAAGCCGCGTCATCACCAGACAAAACGCGCGCTCAGCAGCCAGCAGGAGGCTTTCAGCAGGAACTTCCCTATCTCGATACTGATACAGCCACAGCATCCGCGTCAGCGAGCGAAACTGCCGTGGAAGCTCAGTCTCTGGCCGTAACGGCCGAACCGGCGGAAGCCGTAGCGGAAACCAGCGAAATTCCTGCCCTCGAGACGGCGACGTATGCGCCCGGGGACGAACCGGCTACAGAACAATCGTTGCCAGAAGGCGGGACAGACGATCACCCGACGAATCTTGATCTGGGAGATGTGTCCGCGCTGCCCGTCGCCGACGACCTGCATCCCGCAAGCACGCCCATCGATGCAGGCAATGATGACAATCGATCCGATTTTTCGGTGAACGAGGATGATCTGATTGAGATCCCGGTACTGGAAGACGCCGTTGATCTTAGCGAGGCCATGGCGGATGAAGCGCTGCCGGCCGCCATTCGCCCCACACCTCGTCCAGCCGCAACGGAGGCACGACGGCTCGCCATCCAGGCGGCGGCACGCCTGAATGTCGCCCTGCGCAAGGAAGGCAAGCCGGTGCTGGCCAGTGATGTGATCGCACGGCTGGTGCGCGAACTGGAACAGGTGCTGGCGAACGATCCGTCAAACGTGGACAATACGCGGCCAAAATCACATTGACCCGGCCTGCACACGGCAGGTCACGCCGTCCCGGTTTTCCTGGAATCATTCTGCTATGAACAACCGTCCCGAACTGGACAAGGCCTACGAGCCTCACGCGATCGAAACCCGCATCTACCAGGCCTGGGAACAGGCCGGCTATTTCCAGCCGCGGGGCCAGGGCCCGGCCTACTGCATCATGATTCCACCGCCGAACGTCACCGGCAGCCTGCACATGGGTCATGCGTTTAACAACACCGTCATGGATGCACTCACCCGCTGGCACCGCATGTGCGGATTCAACACCCTGTGGCAGCCGGGAACCGATCACGCCGGCATCGCGACCCAAATGGTTGTCGAACGCCGGCTTAACGCCGAAGGCAAGACCCGCCACGACCTCGGGCGCGAAAAATTCATCGAGCGCGTATGGTCCTGGAAAGCCGAGTCCGGCGGCAATATCACACGCCAATTGCGGCGCATGGGTGCCTCGCTCGACTGGTCGCGCGAGCGCTTCACCATGGACACCGAGATGTCTTCAGCCGTCACCGAAGTATTCGTGCGCTTGCATGAAGAAGGTCTGATCTACCGCGGCAAGCGTCTTGTGAACTGGGACCCGGTTCTGCATACCGCAGTTTCTGACCTCGAGGTAATCGCTGAGGAAGAACAGGGATCGATGTGGAATATCCGCTATCCGATCCAGGGAACCAGTGAATTTCTCGTGGTCGCTACCACCCGCCCGGAAACCATGCTGGGCGACAGCGCCGTGGCCGTCAATCCGGAGGATGAACGCTACAAGCATCTCATCGGCAAACAACTGGAACTGCCCCTCACCGGGCGATGCATTCCGGTGATTGCCGATGATTACGTCGACAAGGAGTTCGGTTCGGGTTGCGTCAAAATCACACCCGCGCACGATTTCAACGATTACGAGGTTGGTAAGCGGCATGACCTGCCGCAGATCAATATTCTCACGATCGATGCCAAGATTGACCTGCCGGGCTCGCCCTATCACGGTCTTGATCGCTACGCCGCCCGCAAGCAGATCGTCGCCGACCTCGACACCGCCGGCCTGCTCGCCGAAATCAAACCGCACAAGCTGATGGTCCCCAGAGGCGACCGCTCCGGTGCCGTGGTCGAACCCTTCCTCACCGATCAGTGGTATGTACGCATCGCCCCGCTCGCGGAGCCGGCAATTCAGGCGGTCGAAGACGGGCGTATCCGGTTTATTCCCGAGAACTGGGCCAAGACCTACTACGAATGGATGCGCAACATCCAGGACTGGTGCAT
>DKBE01000096.1 GCA_002451085.1 Proteobacteria bacterium UBA6908
GTGTCGATCGAGAAGTTCTTCTGCGACAGTCTCGTGTAGTGACGCACCGCCTGCATCTCCGACACCTCCGGCAACAACGGGCGCTGGCGGCGGCGCAGGGCCGCCGGAATATCCTTCACCTCGGCCATGGCGAGCGGCGCCTGCGAGGGATTGCGGCGACCGGAGCGGGAGTGTTCAAAGATCAGCATGCAATGCGTCCTGGATATGGTTCTCGTGGTTGATGGGCTACTTCAGCGCGGCAAACGCCTTGTCGTAGTCAGGCTCTACGGTGATCTCGGGCCCAAGCTGGGTGTACAGCACCTTGTTGTTCTCATCGAGCACCAGCGTGGAACGTGCGCACAGGCCGGCAATGGGAGTATCGGTCAGGAGCACGCCGTAGTCCTTGGCGAAATGCCGGTCGCGCATCATCGACAGCGTGACCACGTTCTTGAGATTCTCGCCGGTGCAGAAGCGGGCCTGGGCGAACGGCAGGTCGGCCGTGACCACCAGGACGACGACATCCGGATGCGCTTTGGCGAATTCGTTGAAGCGTTTGGTGGCGTCGGCGCAGGTCCCGGTGTCGAGCGAGTGCGCGATGCTGAGCAGCTTTTTCTTTCCCTTGAATTGAGCCAGCGTGACCTCCGACAGGTCGCCGGCCGTCAGCTTGAAGTCCGGTGCCGTACTGCCAACTTTCGGCAGTTCGCCACTGGTATGTCCCGGGGTGCCCTTGAACAGGATGTTGGCCATGATATTTCCTCCTTGGGTTAGGCGTTCGCCTTGGTTGCGCACGGCGGATCGAGCCGGCGCTTGCTGATAATGCGTTCCAGCTGCAAAACATACTTCTCGATATCGCCGGGAGTGCGGGTTTCAGTGGCACACACCAGCAGGCTCTCGCCCAGCTCCGGGTAGTCCGCCGACAGGTTGTAGCCCGCGAGGATGCCTTGCGCCTCGAGCGCTCGCAGCAAATCGGCCACCGGCTGGTTCACCCGCACCACGGCCTCGTGGAAAACCGGGCGATGAAAGACACGCTCGACGCCATCGATCCCGGTGAGGCGATCCACCAGTTCATTGGTGTTGGCGTGCGATTGTGCCGCCACCCGTTCCAGCCCGTCCGGGCCCACCAGCGCCATATAGAGGGTCGCGGCCGTGACCAGCAGGCCCTGGTTGGTGCAGATGTTGGAAGTCGCCTTGGAGCGGCGGATATGCTGTTCGCGCGCCTGCAGCGTCAGGGTGTAGCCGCGCTTGCCGTCCTTGTCGACGGTGGCGCCGATGATGCGACCCGGCATCTGGCGCACGAATTCCTGCTTGCAGGCCATGAAGCCGAAGTACGGGCCACCCGAGGACAGCGGCACGCCGAGCGGCTGGCCGTCACCGACGGTGATGTCGGCGCCCTTGGCACCCCATTCACCCGGCGCCTTGAGCAGCGCCAGTGAAGTCGGGTTCACGCAGGCAATGGCGAGCAGACCTTTGGCGTGGGCCCAGTCGGTCAGCCCGTCGACATCCTCGAGCACCCCGAAGAAGTTCGGCTGTGGAATCACCAGCGCGGCGCAGTCGTCGGTTACAGCCCGGTCGAGCGCATCGGTGGTCATGTGGCCGCCCTTCCGGTCGTAATCAACCTCGATCAGTTCGATCTGCTGGTGGCGGACAATCGCCTGCACCACCCTGCGCCAGACCGGGTGCACGGTGCGCGGCATCAGGATGCGGCGGCCGCTTTTGTGCGTACGCACCGCCATCAACACCGCTTCCGCCAGCGCCGAAGCGCCGTCGTACAGCGAGGCGTTCGACACGTCCATGCCGGTGAGCGAGGCCATCATGGTCTGGTATTCGTACAACAGCTGCAGCGTGCCCTGCGAGGCCTCGGCCTGATACGGCGTGTAGGCCGAATAGAACTCACCGCGTGTCACGATCTGCCAGACCGCCGCCGGAATGTGGTGTTCGTAGGCGCCGGCACCGAGGAAATTGAGATAGCGCCCGTCGGCCTCGGCGCGCTCCTGCATGAGGCGCGTCACTTCCATTTCGCTCAATCCATCGGGAACGGTCTTGAGCTCGCCGCTGCGCAGGGCAACCGGAATTTCATCAAACAGATCGTCGATCTTGCCGGCGCCGATCGCCTGAAGCATGGCGGCGATATCGGTCTCGGTGTGCGGAATGAATGGCATTGCTGATCCTGTAAGGTTGAAAGTCCGCTTTAGTGTGCTTCCGAGGCAACCAGCGCCTCGTAGGCCTTGGCGTCCAGCAGCGCGTCGACATCGGCGGCATTCGCCGGCTTGATGCGGAACATCCACGCCGCGTAGGCGTCCTGGTTGACGCTTTCCGGCGCATCGCTGACGGTGGTGTTCACCGCCGTGACTTCACCGGCAATTGGCGCGTACACATCGGAGGCCGCCTTCACCGATTCCACCACGCCACATTCCTTGCCGGCCGCCACCTTGGCACCGACCTTCGGCAGTTCGACGAACACCATGTCGCCGAGCAGGCCCTGGGCGTGATCGGTGATGCCGACCGTGACGGTGCCATCGGTTTCCTTTTTCACCCACTCGTGGCTCTTGGTGTAACGCAGGTCGTTCGGGGTCTTGCTCATGCGGGATTCCTCGAATGGTTAATCAATGCAGCTCTTGCCATGACGGACGAACGGGTATTTCACCACCCTGGCCGCCAGCCGCTTGCCACGGATGTCGACGTCAACACGGTCACCGACCGCGACGCCAGCCGGCACGCGCGCCAGCGCGACCGACTTGCCAAGCGTGGGCGCGAAGCTGCCGCTGGTGGTTTCGCCTTCGCCCTGGGCACAGTACACCTTCATGTGGCTGCGCAACACGCCCTTGTCTTCCAGCAGCAGGCCGACCAGCTGGCGCGGCACGCCGGCGGCAAGTTGTTTCTCCAGCACGTCGCGACCGATGAAATGGCGGTCTTTCGGGTCCAGTGCCACGGTCCAGGCCAGCCCGGCTTCGAGCGGGGTCGTGGTCTCGTCCATGTCGGACCCGTACAGTGCCATGCCGGCCTCGAGCCGCAGGGTGTCGCGCGCGCCCAGCCCGCACGGCGCGACCCCGGCTTCGGCCAGCATCTGCCAGGTGAAGGTCGCCGCCTTGGCCGGCAGGATGATCTCGAAACCGTCCTCGCCGGTATACCCGGTGGTGGCGATCATGAGTTCGCCAATCGTGACGCTGTGAAACGGCTTGAGCGTGCCGGCCGCCTCGCGCAGGTTCTCGCCAAGCGCGGCATAGGTCTTCTCCTTGGCGTTCGGGCCTTGCACCGCGATCATCGCCAGCTCCGGGCGCTCGCTGACCGTGACCTCGCCGAACTCCTTCGCGGCGGCCGTCATCCACGCCAGGTCCTTGTCGTGGGTCGCAGCGTTGGACACGATGCGGAACCACTGCTCATTGAGGTAGTAGATGATCAGGTCGTCGATCACCCCGCCCTTGCTGTTGAGCATGCAGGTGTAGAGCGCGCGCCCCGGGGTTTTGAGCTTGTCGACATTGTTGGCAACCAGCAGCCTGAGAAAATCCCGCACCTTGGCGCCCTTGAAGTCCGATACCACCATGTGCGAGACATCGAACATGCCGGCGTCGCGCCGGACCTGATGATGCTCGTCGAGCTGCGAGCCGTAGTGCAGCGGCATGTCCCAGCCGCCGAAGTCGACGATCTTGGCGCCGGCGGCGAGGTGCGAATCATATAAAGGTGTGCGTTGTCCCATGGTTTCTCTCAGGCAGTCTGTTCTTCTTCAGCGTGGTAGGAGGAACGCACCAGCGGCCCGGCCTTGACCCAGGCAAACCCGAGCGCACGCGCCTCGGCTTCGTATTCGGTAAAGGCGTCCGGATGGATGTACTCGGTCACCGGCAGGTTGTCGCGCGATGGCTGCAGATACTGACCGAGCGACACGCGTGCCACCCCGTGGGCTCGCAGGTCACGCAGCACCTGCCGCACTTCCTCGCGGGTTTCGCCCAGGCCCAGCATCAGCGCCGACTTGGCTTCGACGCCCGGAAGCCGGGCGGCGCGCGCCAGCAATTCCAGGCTGAGGTCATAGCGCGCGCCCTTGCGCGCACTGCGATACAGGCGCGGCACGGTCTCGATGTTGTGGCCCCACACCAGTCGCGTGCGGCCGGCGACGGCCGGCGTCGCGGCGTCGAGCGCCTGCCCGATGATAGCGATGGCCTCATCCTGCTTGTGCTGGAAATCCGGCGTCAGGAACTCAATGCCGATGGCAGGATGGCATGCACGCAGGAGCCGCAGGGTTTCGGCAAAAATGCCGGCGCCACCGTCAGCAAGATCGTCACGATTCACTGAAGTGAGTACCACGTACTGCAGGCCCATGGCATCGACGGCATCCGCCACGCGCCGCGGCTCGTCGGCATCGAACCAGGTTGGCCGTCCGGTCTTCACCGAACAGAACCCGCAGGCACGGGTGCAGGTATCGCCGAGCAGCATGAAGGTGGCGGTGCCGCGGCTCCAGCATTCGCCGCGGTTCGGACAGCGCGCCTCGACGCACACGGTGTTCAGGTGCTGGCCATCAACCAGGGCAGCGGTGCTGGCGAAGGTCGGGCTGTGGCTCAGACGCACACGCAACCACGGCGGCAGCCGCGGGCTGCGCACTTCGGACAGTGGAATGACGTGTTCGGTCATGGTCCCGCTCCAATAAAAAAGGGCGATGGAGTGTAATCTCCATCGCCCCTCTGTCCGGGAACCTGAGAGCTTGAGCCCCTTCGGTGGACAGGCTCGCCTGTCGCTCTCCAGAGTCGATCGTTGACCGCCGCGGTCCTTTTGCCTGAGCGATTCCGGGCGGGTTGCGCCTTCGGCGCCGGTCGCCATGGCGAACCGGTCTCTCCCACGGGGTCTGATCGGAGCCGGCATTCTACGCCCGGCCCCGGTCAGCGCCAAGTTTTGCTGATCTGTAGAGGTAACTTGACTAAATGTCTGGATTGAAACCCGGATGTAAAGTCAGGCTTTGCCAATTTTCGTCGCTGCTTACGGCACAGTATGTAATACACATGAGATATGTACCTGCCAATACTGTCAGTCAGACTACGTCGATGGGCCGATTGAGCTGGTAAAATACGAATCAGCGAAGTACTTGCAACTTATTGAATGTAATTATCAAACTGTCAGGTTCCGGCTCATGAACTGTGTTGCCGGCCAATAAGTCCACCTACCTATTCATCAACATCTTTCTCGTGGCATGGGATTTGTATATTTCCTGTTACGGGGACCTGGAATCTTCGGGTTTCATAATGACTACTACAACGGGGGTATTGGAATGCTGCGCAAGGGAATCTTTGGCTGGGCCTCATTGACGATAGCCATGGCGCTCGCGACGCCGGCACAGGCTGATCTGATCTTTACCTCGGCACCGCGTGACAGCGAGGAAAAAGAAGAGCTGATCTATAAACCGGTAGTCGATCTGCTCACCAAGGCCACCGGCCAGAAGGTCAAGTTCAAGTACGGCGACAATTTCCTCGTGTATCAGAGCGAGATGCGCAAGGGGACCTACGACATCATTTTCGACGGTCCGGCGTTTGTCGGCTGGCGCATGAACAAAATGCAGCACACTCCGCTGGTCAAGTTCCCGGGAAACCTGGTGTTCGTGGTGGCCGTCAAGAATAACCAGTCCAAGATCAACTCGGTCAAGGACATGGCCGGTCGCACCCTGTGCGCGTTTCCGCCGCCAAACCTGGCCACCTTGATGATTCTTGATGAATTCGACAATCCGGCGCGCCAGCCGCTGATTCTGGAAAGTGAGAGCTTCCCGCTGTCCTACAAGAACATGGTGTCCGGCAAGTGCGCGGGCGCGATCCTGCAGAAGAAACTGTTCGAGAATCTCGACAAGGACAAGCAGGCCGCCAAGGCCATTTTTACCAGCAAGCCGCTGCCCAATCAGGCCTTCAGTGCCGGTCCGAAAGTCACCCCGGAGATGCGCGACAAGATCGTCAAGGCGCTGTTGTCACCGGAGGGTCTGGCGGCCACAGCCAAGATGCGCGAAATCTACAAGGCGCCGAAACTCGAGGCTGCGACCGTTGAAGAGTACCAGGGTCTGGGACGGCTGGTGCGCAACGAATGGGGATTTGAACACTAACGTCACGCTAGCGGCGGACTTTCGCTCAGTAACGGAATTCCGCCACCACCGGGGCATGATCGGAGGGCCGCTCGTTCGCGCGCGGCCCTTTGTCTATCCGGCAACCGGCACACACCTCTTTCAAACCGGCGCTCACCAGAATATGGTCGATGCGCAAACCGTGATTGCGGCGAAACCCCTGCATGCGGTAATCCCACCAGCTGAAACTTTTCTCCGGCTGATCGAATAGCCGGAATGCGTCGTGCAGCCCGAGGTCCAGCAGCTGTTGCAGGGCAGCGCGCTCCGGATCGCTGAAGAGCACGCTCCCCGCCCAGGATTTCGGATCGTGTACATCGCGCGCCTCCGGGGCGATGTTGAAATCCCCCAGCACCACCAACCGCGGATGCTTCCGGAGTTCGATCGTCAGCCAGTCGGCGAGTTTCGCCAGCCAGCCGAGTTTGTAGCGGTACTTGTCGGAATCGACGCTCTCGCCATTCGGCACATACAGATCAATCACCCGCAGGTCGCCGAACGTAGCCGCCAGCACCCGCCGTTGCGGATCATCCAGCCCCGGTAACTCGCGAATCGCTTCAGACCCGTTCATCCGGCTCAGGATGGCGACGCCGTTATAGGTCCGCTGACCGGAATACAGTGCCCGGTAGCCGGCCGCCTCGATTTCGGCAACCGGAAATTTCTCATCCGGCAGTTTGGTTTCCTGCAACGCCAGAATGTCCGGCCGCTCGCTGGCCAGCCAGTCCAGCACCTGCGGCAGGCGTACATTCAGGCTGTTGACGTTCCAGGTGGCAATCTTCATGGCTTGAAATGAAACACGCCCGCAGCGCGGGCGTGTTGGTGAGGTTTGAAACGTTTTACTGCGTCGGCGCGAGGCCGCCTTCCGGCTCGGCTTCCTTGGCTTCAGCGGCCGCACCGGTTTTCGGGTAGCCGGCCGCGTCGAGTTCACCTTCCAGCAGCGACTCGATGTAGCCCTTCATGACCTTGCTGCCGATGCTGAGGGTCGGCACCGCCAGATCGCCCACGCTCTTGCGCATGTCTTCCTGGGCCTTCTGGTTTTTCTCCGACACATCGACTTCCTTGAACGGTACCTTGCGATTGCGCAGGTACTGGCGCGCGGCATCGCACGAACTGCAGCGCGGCACCATGTACAGCGTCACCGGGAATTTGGACGCCGCCTCGGCGGTGGCCGGGTTGTCGCTCGCGAACCTGTTACCCAGATTCATCTCGCGTTCCTCGACCTTGCCGACGCCCTCCGGCGGTGGCCGGTCGAGATAGGTGACATTGCCACGGTCATCCACCCATTTATAAAGTTTGGTGGCCTGGGCCGGTGACATCACCAGCAGGGCCAGCAGAAACATCAAGGTATTCCGCGCCATGTTCCGATCCTCACGCTCATGCCGCCGAGCTGGCGACGACTCCAAAAATGCCGCGCGGCAAATCCGGCAGCAAACCCGACTATCAGCATAGCAAAAGCCAGCAGCCAGCAGGCGAGCGGGGTCCCGATCGCCGGTCCCGAGGAACTGGCGGGCGACTCCGCACCGGCTGGCGAAACCACAGCAGGGGTGGCTACAGGCGGCTCAGCCACCTTGCTGGGCGGCGGTTCGGCAGCCTTCGGGGCGACCGGAGGTTTCTCGACCGGTTTCGGCGCCGGGACCGGTTTTGGCTTCTCGACCGGCTTCGGAGCCTCGACCGGCTTGGGTTTCTCGACGGGTTTGGGCTTCTCCACCGGCTTGGGCTTTTCGACCGCTTTCGGAACAACCGGGGCGGGCACCGGCTCCGCCACCGGGCTTTCGGTCGCCGGAAGACTGGTGGGTTCCGGCGTCTGGGCAGATGCCGCCAACGGCACGCCGCACATCGCACCCACCAGCACCCACTGCATCCAACGGATTCTCATGCTTGCTCCCTAGGCGGCCAGTCCGGAATGCCGCAGTAACGCATCAATTTTTGGTTTGCGACCGCGGAAGCGGACGAACAGCTCCATCGGCTCGGCCGCCCCGCCCTGTTCGAGGATGGCGTGCAGGAATTCCTCACCGGTGCGGCGATCGAACACACCGTTCTCTTCGAACTTCGAAAACGCATCGGCCGACAACACCTCGGCCCACTTGTAGCTGTAGTAGCCGGCGGCGTAGCCGCCGCCGAAAATGTGCCCGAAGCTGTTCGGAAAACGGTTGAACGCCGGCGGGATGACCACTGACACGTCGCGGCGTACTGTCTCGAGCAATTGAAGAATGGTCTGCTCGCCGCCCGGGTTGTAGTCGCTGTGCAGGCGCATGTCGAACAGCGAAAATTCGAGCTGGCGCACCATCTGCAATGCCGACTGGAAATTGCGCGCGGCGATCATTTTTTGATAGAGCGCCTCGGGCAGCGTCGCGCCGGTCTGGTAGTGGCGCGCCAACACGTCGAGCGCCTGTTTTTCCCAGCACCAGTTTTCCATGAACTGGCTCGGCAGTTCGACCGCGTCCCACTTCACGCCATTGATGCCGGCGACGCCGGCATAGTCCACCAGCGTCAGCATGTGGTGCAGGCCGTGACCGAACTCGTGAAACAGGGTCGTGACCTCGTCATGGGTGAACAGCGCCGGATCCTTGCCGACCGGCGCGCTGAAGTTGCAGATGAGATAGGCCACCGGCACCTGCACGCCCTGCGCATCGCGCTTGCGCGACATGCAGTCGTCCATCCAGGCACCACCGCGCTTGTGCGGGCGCGCGTACAGGTCGAGATAGAAGCGACCGCGCAGGGTCCCGGCGCTGTCGCGGATTTCGTAGAAGCGCGCATCCGGGTGCCACAGTTCCGCGCCCTTGACCTCGCGGACTTCCAGGCCGTACAGGCGCCGGACCACCTCGAACAGACCGGTCAGCACCTGCGGTTCGGGAAAATACGGGCGCAGGTCCTCTTCCGAAAAGGCGTAACGATCCTGGCGGAGTTTCTCGGAATAATAAGGAATGTCCCAGGCCTCGAGCTCGCTGGCGCCAAAGCGTTCGGCGGCAAAGGTGCGCAACTCGGTCAGCTCCTTCTGCGCCGCCGGGCGCGAGCGCGCCACCAGGTCGTTGAGGAACGCCAGCACCTCTTCGGTGCTCTCGGCCATTTTGGTTTCGATCGACAGCGCGGCGTAGTGCGGGAAACCCAGCAATCGCGCCTCGTCGGCGCGCAGCTGCAGGATGCGGGTCATGGTCGGGCCGTTGTCCCATTGGCCGGCGTGCGGCCCAAGCTCGCTGGCGCGCGTGACGCTCGCCTCGTACAGCTGGCGGCGCAGCGCACGATTGTCGGCATACATCATCACCGGCAGGTAGGACGGCATGTGCAGGGTCAATTTCCAGCCGGCCTTGCCGTCGCGTTCAGCCGCGGCACGCGCGGCGGCCCGGGCCGTGTCCGGCAAGCCGGCCAGCTCGGCCTCGTCGGTGATCAGCAGTTCCCAGGCATTGGTGGCATCGAGCAGGTTCTCATCGAATTTGCTGTGCAGCACCGACAGCTCTTCGACCACGGCCTTGAAGTGCGTCTTGTCCACGTCGCTGAGCTCGGCGCCCGACAGGCGGAAATCGCGCAGCACGTTGTCGATGATCTTCTGCTGGGCGGCACTGAGCGCGGTGAAGTCCGCGCGTGCGGCCACGGCCTTGTAGGCCCGGTACAGGCGCTCGTCCTGCTTGAGCTCGGTGGAGTAGGCACTGAGCTTCGGCAGGCAGGCGTTGTAGGCCTTGCGCAGCTCCTCGTTGTTCATCACCGCATTGAGGTGCGACACCGGCGACCAGATGCGGCTCAGCCGCTCGTTCATGTCCTCGATCGGCTGGATGAAGTTGTCCCAGGTCGGCTCGCGCACGTCGTGCAGCAACTGCTCGATGGCCACGCGGTTGGCGGCCAGCGTCTGCACCACGGCCGGCTCGACATCCTCGGGGCGGATCGCGGCGAAGCGCGGCAGCCCGGAAAGGTCCAGCAGGGGATTCACATTCGGTTGGTTCATGGCGGAAATAGTTCGGTCAGGCGGCGTATCGGATGATAATCTAACACGCTTGGGCAGCCTGCCGCATCGCCAAACACCCTGCCCTTCTGAGGATTTCCGCCGCGTGTCTGATCATCCCTATGCCGCGCTGACCCCCGACGTGATCCTCGACGCGGTTGAAACCTACGGGGTACGCTGCACCGGTGCGCTGCAGGCACTCAACAGCTACGAGAACCGCGTCTACCGGGTCGAGATTGAGGATCAAAAACCGCTAGCCGCCAAATTCTACCGCCCGGCCCGCTGGAGCGATGCCGCGATCCGCGAAGAGCACGGCTTTGCGCTGGAGCTGGCGGCGGCGGAAATCCCGATGGTGGCGCCGCTCGCACGCGACGGCGAGACTCTATTTACCCACGCCAGCTTCCGCTTCGCGCTGTTCCCGTGGCAACCGGGCCGGGTGTCGGAGCTCAATCACCGCGAGGAACGCGAGGTGCTGGGCCGCTATCTCGGACGGTTGCACCGGGTCGGGCGCTCAAAACGCTTTGAACACCGACCGGCACTGACGGTCGACAGCTTCGGGCGCGAATCGGCCGACTTTTTGCTGAGCGGCAATTTTCTACCCGGCTATCTCACCGACTCCTACCGCACCTTGACGGACCAGCTGCTCGGGCAGATCGCGGCACGTATCGACGCCATCGCCGCGCCCACCCTGCGCCTGCATGGCGACTGCCACCTGAGTAATCTGCTGTGGACCGACGGTGCCCCGCACCTGGTCGACCTCGACGATTGCCGCAGCGGCCCGGCGGTGCAGGACCTGTGGATGCTGCTGTCCGGCACGCACGCCGAGCGCGAAATGCAGCTTGGTCACGTACTCACCGGCTACACCCAGTTCATGGAATTCGACCCGTCCGAGCTGGCGCTGATCGAACCGCTGCGGACGCTGCGGCTCATGCACTACAGCGCGTGGCTGGCGCGGCGCTGGGACGACCCGGCCTTCCCGGTGAATTTTCCGTGGTTCAACACCGCCCGCTACTGGGAAGAACAGCTCCAGTACCTGCGCGAGCAGCTCGCCGCCCTGGATGAACCGGCGCTTTCCTGGCGGCCGGAGTATTAATAAGATCGTCCGAAACCCGATGAGGTCCAGTCATGGCCATCCGCCCTTATAAAGGAATCCTGCCACAACTCGGCGCCCGCGTGTACGTGGACGACAGCGCCGTGGTGATCGGTGACGTGGTGCTCGGCGAAGACGCCTCGGTCTGGCCGCAATGCTCGGTGCGCGGCGACGTCAACGCCATCCGCATCGGCGCGCG
>DKBE01000076.1 GCA_002451085.1 Proteobacteria bacterium UBA6908
TGCGCTGGTTCGGCCACCGGATGAGTGAATTCCTGCGCCAACACGAACCGTGGTCGGACTATCCGGTTTTCGCCGAGATGGCGACATTCGAGTGGGCGATGAGCGATGCCTTCGACGCAGCGGACGATGACCTGGCACGGGTGGACGACATGGCCGCCATTCCGCCGGAAGCGTGGCCGGGATTGACGTTCCTACCCCATGCATCGGTACGGCGCCTGGATCTGCGCTGGAACGTGCCAACCGTATGGAAAGCGATCGATGGTGGTGACGAACCTCCAGCGCTGGAGGAAAACGACTACCCGGTGGCGTGGTTGTTGTGGCGGCATCAACTGCTGACTCGCTTCCGCTCGCTGGATGTCGCTGAAGCCTGGGCGATCGACGCCCTGATCCGCGGTGATTCCTTCGCGGCCCTGTGTGAAGGGCTGACCGAATGGATCGACGCCCAAAATGTGGCCGTGCATGCCGCCGGTCTGCTGAAGCAGTGGCTCGCCGACGGATTGATCCAAGCGGTTCAACAAAATTGACAGCACGGCATCGCCGCTGGATGACCGGTCGGCGCCGCCACAATCCGTTCCGATCGCCAGCGTCACATCTCCCTCAGTAGGCGATTTTCACAGCACCGCCCCGCGCCGGCATGGTCTTTGTGATAATCCGAAAGGTGAATGACGGGATGCAGAAACCGGTCGCAACCGGGACAGCGGCCATCCCAACCATGATCCATCCCATCACCGATCCGGCCGTCACGAAACCGGCCAGCATCAGGCCCGCCGTCACGACCAGCCATGCTGCGGCCACGGTGCAGGCAAATCGCCGCGGCGCGGGATAAACCGGCAGACGCGGGCCCTTCAGTGCATGGCGCAGGCCGTGGTTGTAAAACCCGTCGAATACATTGCTGCCCAGCAAGGCGCCAAGTGCAGCGATGCCGGACAGGGCCAGCAGCAATCCTGGGCTGGCCAGTGCTGTCCCGACCGCTGCCAGGGCCATGCAGAATAACGGGCCGGTTCGCAGACCGTAATCAATGGCCTGTACCTGGTCGTCCGGCACATCAAAATAGCCTTGCAGCGCAAGCAGCCAACGGGTCGTATCAGGGTTGCGGCTCATGGTTTTCTCCTTCGGTTCCGGGTCCAGTGTTTCAGGGTTTGCGGGCGTAAAAATTTGCGCCGTGGATGAACAGCTGCTTCGAGACTTTCTGCTCGGCCGTGGTGCCCATAAAGCAGTTGAAGCGCTGTACGACACGGCTGTCCATCAATCCGGCGTGCGCAAACAGTTCGAAGAACTCCTTTTCGGTCAGGGCGCCGCCGACACAGGCCGCCCACAGGTCCGGGTTGCTGCGCGACTTGAGGCTCAGCTCGCGCTGCACCACGACGTCGGCCAGAAACAGGCGCCCGCCAGGCTTCAGCACGCGCATGATTTCGCTGACGACCCGGGGCTTGTCCGGCGACAGGTTTAGCACCCCGTTCGAAATCACCACATCCACGCTGGCGCTTTCCACCGGCAGGTTCTCGTAAAATCCTTCGCGAATATTCACGATGCCGGACAGACCGGCGAGATCAGCTGCCGCCGCAGCACAGTCACGCATGGCCGCCGTCATGTCGATACCAATCGCGCGTCCGGATGGCCCCACGCGCCGCGCCGCCAGCAACAAATCCATGCCGGCGCCGCAGGCGTGATCCAGCACCGTATCGCCGGGCTTGAGCGGGCTCACGCCCGGCGTGGTGTCTCCGATGCGCAACGGGTTGCCCACACCGGCAAAGCGCGCCGTGCTCTCCTCGGGCAGACTGGCCAGATCGGCCGCCTCGTACCCGAGGAACGTCGCGGCATATTCCGGTCCGCGATGAAAATGGAACGTGCCGTGAGGCTCGCGCGCCACGCGATCGTATTCGATACGAACCTGTTCACGCAGGTATTCGGTATCAAAGTTGGCAGGGGCAGTCAGGGCCATGATATCTCTCCTCAATATGAATGAAGTCGTGTGTAGTAGCTACATGCCGACGATGTAGGTATTCGGGGCGTCGGCGCCAAGTGCCTGCTGCACCACCCGGCCGATGTCGCTGGCCCGGATGGCACTCGCGTCATACCGCACCTTCATCACGCGCCGCACGTACGGACTGAAATCCGCGGAGCGGATGCCGGGCTGGCCGCTGAGCGCCTGTTCGAGCTTGGCGCGCACCACGTCACTCGGATCGAGGCGCACATCCAGCATTACGGTGATACCTTCGGACTGATTCTGGTTGGCTGAGTTCATGACATTTCTCCTCTGGTCTGGGTTGAAACAACGAGCAGTTCGTTCTGCTCTGGAACACAGATTAGGGGATGGGCGTATCAGGAAGATTTCAGGGGGTTGCTGCTTTGTAGCCGGTTTGTAACACCGGCGGCCCGGCAGGCGCCGGGATTAGTGCCGGGTGATGAGTGCCTGTTCGATCAAACTCCGCAACCGTTCGAGCTCGACCGGCTTGCGCAGCACCTCGCGGATACCGGCATCGCGCAGGACTTCCGCGGACAATTCCTCGCCGTAACCGGTATAGAGCACCGGCTGGATGGTCGGATGGGCCACCCGCAACTGGCGGGAGAGCTCGATACCGGTCATGCCCGGCATGGTGTAGTCGAACAGGTAGAAGTCGAATCGACCGCGGCCGGTCGCGACCTGTACGGCATCCGGCCCGTTGGCGCAGACCGAGACGTCTAGCCCCCAGTCCCGCAGGCGGTCCTCCATATATTCACGCACGGCCGGGTCATCCTCGACCAGCAGCACAGTACCGTGCAGCGCCGGCACCGGCGCGGGCGGCGGGCAGGTGCCGTTTGCACAGGCTTCCGTCGAGGCGGCGTCGGCCAGTGGCAGCAAAATGCTGAAGCAAGTCCCCCGCCCCGGTTCGCTCTCGACCCGGATGTGGCCACCGTATTCATGCACGATGCCGTGCACCATGGCCAGGCCCATGCCGCTGCCCTTGCCGACTTCCTTGGTTGTGAAGAACGGCTCGAAGACACGGTCGAGCATTTGGCGCTCCATGCCGGTGCCACTGTCGCGCACGCTCAGCTCGAGATAACGGCCCGTCGCCGGCTTGCGACATGACGTGCAGATGCAGGGGTCCTTGCATTCAACTTCGCGCATCCCGATGACGAGCGAGCCACTGCCTCCCATGGCGTCGCGCGCGTTGATACACAGGTTGAGCAGCACCTGCTCGATGTGCACCGGATCGGCCATCACGGCCGGCAGGTTCCCCTCGAAGTCAAGGCGCGTCTCAATCGTGGACGGCAACGTCGACTCCATGAGCTTGATGCATTCCTTGATCAACGGTTCCATCTGCAATGACCGTGGCTCACCGCGGCTCCCGCGGCTGAACGTCAGCATCTGCTGGATCAGGTCGCGGGCGCGGCTGGCCGATTTCTGGATGCGATCGAGGTAGCGGTTGAGCTTCGGATCGGCATGCAGCTGCTCCCACTCCTGCGCCATGACGATGTAGCCCATGATGCCGGTGAGAATATTGTTGAAATCGTGGGCAATGCCGCCAGTCAGGTGACCGATGGCCTCCATTTTTTGCGACTGGCGCAATTGCGCCTCCAGCCGGCTACGCTCGGACTCGGCCTGTTTTCGCTCGGTGATGTCGCGCATGATCAGCAACAGATGCGGCTCGTTGCCATAGTGCACCGGCACGCCATGGACCTCGGCATCTAAAAAGCTGCCGTCCTTGCGCTGGGCCCGTGCTTCGGATTGCAGGCTTTTACCTTCGCTTGCGGCCTCGAAGAATGCCCAGCAACGCAGCTGGCTATCCGGGTGCACGAACTGGAACGACTCAACCGCCAGCAGTTCCTCACGGGTGTAGCCATGCATCCGGCAGAACGCCGGATTGGCTTCCATAATGCGTCCGTCCGGCGTGCACAGGGCCATGCCGTCCACCGAGGCACTGAAAATGGTGTGATACCGCTCCTCGCTGGCACGCAAGGCCTCGACCGCCGCCTTGCGTTCGGTGATATCGCGCAACACCAGCAGCACGTGGCGCTGCCCCTGGAAGGTGGCCGGCACGCCGCGCATGTCGAGATGGAACACTTCGCCGTTCTGGTGTGTGGCAATGGCCTCGTCCTGGAAAGTGCGGCCCTCACGCACCGTCTCCAGCAATTTCATCAGCTTCGGCATGCTCGCCGGTGGCACGTAATCACTCAGCGGCGCCTTCAGCAGCTGCTCACGGGTCATGCCATGCAGGTTGCAGCACGCCTGGTTCACGTCCACCAGCTTGCCGTCCAGCGTCCAGAGTGCCATGCCATCGGACGTGGCATTGAAGGTGGCCTGGTACTGCTCGGCCTTGTGGCGGGCATCGCGATTCGTCTGCAGGCGCTCCAGTTCCACGGCGGCGCGTACCGAGAAGATGCGCAGCAACTGCTCAGTGATGACCAGGTCCCGGATCGGCTGGCGGTCCATGACGGTCAGGAGGCCGAGCACCCGGCCATCAGTGCTGAACAACGATGTGCCGGCATATCCCTCGGCCTGAAGCTCCTTCGCGTGCGGGTCCGGAAACAGGAATTGCGTGCGTTCCGGGAAATGCCGGTAGCCGTTCCCGATCACTTCCGCGCACGGCGTGCCGTCCAGGTTGTATTCGAATCTCGGCACCGGCTGGTCGTCGGCGGTCATGGCAATGACGTTCACGGTGCGCGAATCGTCGCCGGTCAACAGGCCGATCATGGCGTAATCGACCTTGAGGGCCCGGGCAAGATGGTCGGTGAGGTACTGGAAGATCCCATCGCCGCTCAGGCCGGCCACGCCATCGGCAGCCAGCTGCAACGCACGCCGCAACGTGTCGTCGGAATTCGGGCTCAGGGATTTCGGATTCGCGCTCATGGTTTTTGATTCAGCCTTCCGGTACGGAACAGTCTACCCCCGGTTGGGCGGTCCGGGAGCGGGCTGATGCCAAACACCAACAATTGAAACAAACCAGAAACAATCGGCTGGGGCCGTCAGCCGCCGGCCGGCACGTACATATACCCCACCCCGCGCACGGTCTTGATCAGGCGCGGATTGTCCGGGTCGGCCTCGATCTTCTTGCGCAGCCGGGCAATGCGGATGTCGATGCTGCGGTCGTACGGATCCCACTCGCGGTTCTGGGTGTGGGTCAGGATCTGGTCGCGTGACAGTGGCCGGCCCGGGCGATCGAGAAACACCTGCAGCAGGTCGAACTCCATGCTGGTCAGGGGAATCTCTGTGCCGTCCGGACCGAACAGCTGGCGGCTAACAGGGTTCAGCCGGCACTGGCCGACAGCAACATGTGGATCGCTGGCACTCGGCGCCGGGGCTTCGGTACTGGCCCGCTGGTAACGGCGCAATACGCTCTTGATGCGGGCATGCAGCTCGCGCGGGTCGAATGGCTTGGAGACATAATCGTCGGCCCCGACCTCGAGCCCGACAATGCGGTCGACGGTTTCGCCGGCGCCGGACACCATGATGATGCCGATGTCGTGATGCTCGCGCAGGTAGCGCGCCAGGCTCAGCCCGTCCTCGCCCGGCAGGCCGATATCCAGCAGCACCACGTCCGGGATCCGCTGCTGGATGCAGGTGCGCATGGTGGCCGCACCCTCGGCCACGGCCACTTCGAAGCCGTGACCGGTGAGGTAATCGCTGATGAGCTCCCGGATGTCCGGGTCGTCGTCTACGATCAAGACTTGCTGCACGGCAGGTTTGCTCCTCGCTGGCGGCATGGCGCCGGGTCCATCAACCGGCGTTGTCATCAGTCCGGGTTTGTAACACATCAACGGTCGGCGGAAAACACAAAAAAACCGGGGCCGGCGCAGCCGGCCCCGGTCCCCGTCCCCTGAGGTCAGGCCGCAGAAACAGTCGACTGACGTGCGCCGATGCGAGGGACCAGCATCGGTACCTGGCGGCGATAGCCGGAATACTCCGGGTGCTCCTCCACCAGATTGCGTTCCTCCAGCTGGATGGCGACCAGGATGTAGGCCGTGGTCGCCAGCGCGAACACCAGGTGTGTCACAGTCATGGTCGGGGTCGCCCAGAACGCCATGAACCAGCCGACGTACAGCGGGTGGCGCACATAGCGGTAGAAGAACGGCGTCTTGAACGGCAACGCAGTGTACGGCTTGCCGGTCAGGTACAGCCACACCTGGCGCAGGCCAAACAGGTCAAAGTGGTTGATGAGGAAGGTCGAGACCAGCACCACCCCCCAGCCGAGCGCAAACACGCCCCACAGCACGGCCTGCCCGATCGGGTCGGTCACATTCCAGACCACCCCGCCGAGCGGCTGCCAGAAGGCGAACAGTGCGACCAGCAGGGCGCTGGAGAACAGCACGTAGGTGCTGCGCTCGATCGGTTTCGGCACGAACCTCGTCCACCAGCGCTTGAACGCGGGCCGCGCCATGACGCTGTGCTGGATGGCAAAAATACCGAGCAATGCGGCATTCACCACCAGCGCTTCCCACAATGGAACCTGCGGTGTGCCATCGATAGATACCGGCACCAGCAGATTGCCGATAAATCCGATGGCGTACAGATAGGTGGCAAAAAACAATGCGTAGGCGGCTAATCCGTAGACAAAAAACAGTACACGCTTATTCATGGGTTTCTCCTTTATTGTGCGATTGAACCGGACCTAGATCCCGACCTGGCCGATGTCGGCCAACACCCGCAGCCACAGTTGCCGAAAGGCAGCCATTTCCCGGCGATAGCCCATCAGGCGCGTGCGTCGATTCGTGATCATCAGTCCTCCCGAGTGCGATGGTGGATTTCACACATGCCATGTGGCTGTGTGCGAACAGAGAATAGGAGGCTAGTGTTTCTGAATGACTGCGAACGACTGCTGATTTGTTGCCAATTCGTTTCTGCCAATGTTGCGAGCGATCAGACGGTGTGGCGGCGTGACCGAACGTCCTGGACGAACAATCTGTAGGTAGCGCCGGCTGGTTCAATCGGTGGAACAAGTCCGTGCAGGGCTCTGCCATCACCAGCGGCAGCCCTGTGGGAAAATCCGCGTGCGACACCCTGACTCCACTTCCTGGATCCATGCGGGGTGCCACCCCATTCCGCTATACTGGCGACAACAGGAGTCTGCGACTGCATGTTCGGCGCCATCCGGGAAACACTTGCTGTTCCATTCACGCCAGCACGGCTGCGCGCCGACCTGCTTGCCGGTCTGACCATTGGCGTGATTGCACTGCCGTTATCGCTGGCGTTGGCCATCGCCTCCGGCGCGCCGCCCCAGCACGGTCTTTACACCGCCATCATTGCCGGGATCGTGATCGCGCTCACCGGCGGTTCGCGCCTCAATGTCTCCGGTCCGACCGCAGCCTTCGTGGTCATCCTCGTGCCCATCACCGCCAAATTCGGGCTCGGCGGCCTGCTGTTGAGCGGTTTATTCGCCGGAATCATTCTGGTGGTCATGGGCCTGGCCCGACTGGGTACGCTCGTGCAGGTTGTGCCCTACCCGGTCATTGTCGGCTTTACCTCCGGGATAGCCGTGGTCATTGCAACCTTGCAGGTCAAAGACCTGTTCGGACTTGGCGCCCTGCCGGCGGCCGAGAACTACCTCGACAACCTCAAGGTGCTGGCGCAGGCTCTACCGCACTTTCACTGGGTGGATCTGGCCATTGGCCTGCTCACGCTGGCCGTGCTGATCGGCTGGTCCTATCGCCAAAGCCGCCTACCCGGGCATCTCGTCGCCCTGCTGACCGGCACCGCGGTTGCCTGGCTGCTGGGCACGCTGCTGGGTGACGGATTCACGGTTGAAACCCTTGGATCACGCTTTTCCTATCACCTCGACGGCGTCACCGGCCACGGCATCCCGCCGGTCCTGCCTTCACTGATTTGGCCCTGGGAACTGCCGGGGCCAGACGGTCAACCGGTCGGTATCAACTACGATCTCTTCAAATCGCTGCTCGGCGCGGCATTCGCCATCGCCATTCTCGGCGCGCTCGAATCGTTGCTGTGCGCCACGGTCGCCGATGGCATGGCCGGCACCCGGCACGATCCGAACGATGAACTCATCGGCCAGGGGCTGGGCAACATCATTGCCCCGTTCTTCGGTGGGATCCCGGCGACCGCCGCGCTGGCGCGCACTGCCGCCAACATCCGCGCGGGAGCGGTGTCACCGCTGTCATCGGTCGTGCATGCCTTGTTCATCGTGGCCGCAATCCTGATTCTTGCACCGGTGCTGGCGCTGCTGCCGATGGCATCGATGGCGGCGCTGTTGCTGATGGTCGCCTGGAACATGGGCGAGGCCCGGCATTTTGTCCGCATCATCCGGATCGCCCCACGCAGCGATGTACTAACCCTGCTGACCTGCTTTGCCCTGACGGTCCTGCTGAATATGGAGATTGCCGTCGGTGTCGGCATGGGGCTGGCGGCATTGCTGTTCATCCGCCGCACCATCGAACTGACCGGCGCCCGGTTCATGGAACGCCACGAACATCCGCATACCGCCACACTCCCGAACAGCATTGTGCTGTACGACATCAACGGCCCGTTGTTCTTTGGTGCCGCCCAGAAGGCCCTGAGTGGATTGACGAAGTTGCGTCACGATATCAAGGTTGTCATCCTCGACATGTCGGATGTGCCGTTGATGGATATCACCGGCCTGGTGGCACTGGAATCGATTGTCGCCACACTCAGCAAGAAAAATATCCTGTTGATCATCAACAATCTTGCTCCGCGCATCCGGCTTAAACTGCAGAATGCCGAGATCCATGAGCAACCGGGCATCATTCAGTTTGTCCCCTCACTGGACGAAGCCAGCCGTCTGGCGCTCGCACACGCCAATTCTCCAGTGATCTGAGTCTCTTCTGGGTGATTGATATACAGAACGCATGCATGCACGACCTGTACGGCCGGACGTGATGCGGCCGGCAGCATTCCTGCGTTTGCTCAGCGACGGTGAAAACTGCGCTTCGAGGAGCGGATAAACTCGATCAGGTGCCGGGCTCGCGGCGACTTTAATTGATCAAGCTCGGCAAGCTGTTGCTCAAGTGTGCTGCGTTCACCGAGCAGAATACGGTAGGCATTCTTCAGGTCACGCACTTCGTCTGCACTGAAACCGGCGCGCCGAAGGCCGACCAGATTCAGGCCACGTACCTGGCCCGGGATGCCGTCGGTAATCATGTATGGCAGGCAATCCTGGGTGATTTTGCTGTTGCCGCCGATCATGGCGTACTCGCCAATGTGCGCCCACTGATGCACCTTCACGCCCCCGGAGACAAACACCCGGTCTTCGATATGCACATGCCCGGCTAGCACGGCGTCGTTGGCAAGGATCACATGGTTGCCGATCTTGCAGTCATGGGCGATGTGCGCGGTGGCCATGAAGTAATTATTGTTGCCGATCACCGTGCGTCCGGTCTCCTTGAGTGTCGCCCGGTGCACTGTCACAAACTCGCGCAAGACATTGCCGTTGCCCATCTCGGCGTAGGTGTCTGCCTCCTTGAAGCCGAGATCCTGCGGGATGCCCGCGAAGATCACGTGCTCGTGCAAGCTGTTGTCATGGCCAATCCGTGCTCCCTTTTTTACTACACAGTGGGCGGCAACCGTGTTGTTGTCGCCGAGAACCACGTCGTGTTCGACTACGACGAACGGCCCGATCACATTTCCCTGACCGAGTTGCGCTTTCTCTGAGACAACCGCCGTGGGGTGAATCTGATTGGACACAATGGTCTCCTCAACCAATATTAATGAATACCGCGTTTGTGCGGTGCGCGAAAATTATACTGCATGACCAGCGCAAACCGGGGGATGGGTTGATGAACAACAGGCACCGGAGGCTGAATCCCCGGGCGGGCTGGCCGGTCGCTGCTCAGCGCACCGGAATGGGTGTCCGGACGGTTTTCATCTGCATCCCTTCCCTGGCGGCCAGCGGCGTGGGTGTGTGACGGATGGTCTTGTAGGCATGGTAATTCCACGAAAAAGCGATACCAGTGCTGAACAGGCTGCGGGTGTTGAGAAAGGTCTTGATGCCACGCTTGAAGGAGGTACCAAACGAGGACATCTGGCTATAGGCCTCGAGCAGGTTCTCGTAGGCCTCACGCGGGGTGAAGCTCTTCATCTGGAACACCGGCTCGAAAATATTGTAGTGCCGCCAGTCATTGGGATAGTTGGTGAGCAGCAGTCGGTTTTCCTCAACCATCTGCCGGTAGAATGCGGTTCCCGGTAGCGGTGTTTCCAGGGTCATCTGGATGGCATCGATATTATTCTCCAGCGCGAAATCCACCGTTCGCTGGAACACATCCTTGTCCTGGGTGTCGGCACCAAAGATGAAGCAGCCGACAATGGCAATGCCGTGGTCGTGGATTTTCTTGATCGCGTCACTGAAATTCTTGGTATTCGGCCGCAGGTTGACCGGCTTGTGCATGGCATTCAGTGAACCGGCGTCGATGGATTCGAAACCGATCAACAACCCCCGGCAACCGCTGTCCCGGGCCGACTTGAGCAGGTCATCGTGCTCCACGATGTTCAAGCAGGTCTGGGCGCCCCATTCCTTATTGCATTCCTTGAGCCGGCTGAACAATTCCCGCGCACGGCGGATGAATTTGTTTCCGGAACCGACGATGTTGTCGTCCACAATGAAAATGCGTTTCGACTTGATTGCCTTGATCTCCTCGATCACATTGTCAATGTCCCGCAACCGGTAGCGTGGCCCGTTGAAGGCTGTGACCGAGCAGAAATTACAGTTGATCGGGCAACCGCGTCCGGTTTGCACGGTTTCGACAAAGTATTTGCCGCGCAGCAGGTCACGGCGCGGCGCCTTGAGATCGTTAATATCCGGCTGGTCGCAGACCTTGTAGAGCTTCTGCATCCGACCGTTCTCGAAATCCTCCAGCACCTGTGGCCAGATACCTTCGGCCTCACCGATCACCACGGTATCGGCATAGCGCAACGCCTCTTCCGGCATGTACGACACATGAATGCCACCCATGACCACCGGAATGCCGCGCTTGCGGAAGTGCGCTGCCAACTCGTAGGCACGCGGTGCCAGCGGCGTCATGCAGGTAATTCCGACCAGGTCGGCGCTAATGTCGAGATCGAGATCCTCCACCCCTTCATCGACAATCTGGATGTCGTAATGGTCGGGGGTATAGCTGGCGATCATCGCCAGATTCAGGGGCGGAATGGCCAGCACCTTGATGTTGGAGTGCAAGCTGCCCTTGAAGGCCGGGTTGATCAGGAGAATCGTTTTCATGTGAGGTCTTCCATGTGATCGGGGTGTCAACATCGGCCTGCGGTACCGCACCGGCAGGCGGGATCTGTACTTAGACGTTTGATAATTAAGCCATGATTCGGCCCTGAACCCAAATACCGTCAATCCGTTGCATACAACCTCTGGATCCCGATGGTTCGGCCTGTACGCGTTAGACCTCCCTTATATACAAAACCCACACGAAATGACTGTAAGTATTGATCCTGCTGCCACGACTGAATAGCAACGCATTTCCTTCGCATCGACCACCCAGGGAACCACAACATGCCGTCCCGATTCAGCAAGTCCTTGATGGCCGTACTCCTGACCGTGGTGCTGGGGGGTAGCGCCGTCGCTCAGGGGTCTGGTCCGGCGAACCCGCGGGTAGCGTTGCTTGAGCTCTACACTTCGGAGGGATGCAGCAGTTGTCCTCCGGCCGACCGCTGGGTCAGCAGCCTTCGCCGACCAACGCTGAATCCAGATCAGCTCGTCGTGCTCGCCTTTCACGTGGATTACTGGAATGACCTTGGGTGGCGGGATCGTTTTTCACAACACAGCTTCACAGAGCGTCAGCAGGCGCTGGTCAGTGCCAACGGGCTGCGCACCGCCTATACCCCGCAGCTGGTGCTGAATGGCCGGGACTTTCGTGGTTACGGCGGAATCGAGAAACAGATCGCACGCCTGCACAGTGAACCCGCTGCCGTGCGCCTCCGCCTGGAGACGAAACAGCGAGGCACCAGCCTGCGCATCACGGCCGTGGCCGAGTCGGAGCAGCCGCTGGATCCGGATTCCTCGCTGTACGTGGCCATCTACGAAAATAATCTCGAAACCACCGTCGAGAACGGCGAGAACCGCGGCCGCCGGCTGCGGCATGACTTTGTGGTGCGCACCCTGTTTCGGCCAATCACCATTACCGCCGGCAAGGCCACTCGCTGGGAACAGAAGCTCTCCTTGCCTGCAGACTGGAAGATTAACGATCTCGGTGTGGCGGCATTCGTTCAGCACAACCGCACCGCCGAGGTACTGCAGGCGACAGCGCATGCTGTCCAATGACGACCGTATCTGGTACTGGCCAGACCCGGCACACGTTCGTTAACCATCCGGTTTAATGGGTCAGCACCCACTGTGCCAATTTCTTTGCTTCGGCATCGCTGATTTTCACGCCACGCGCCTCGGCGGACGGCATGGCATTCTGACCCCAGTGTTCTGCCCCACCTTTCCTGATCTTGTCCGCCATTCTTGCCTCGGCCTTGTCGGTACCCTTGTACAGTTTCGCGATCGCCTTGAAAGACGGGCCTTTGACCTCCTTGTCCACGGCGTGACACTCCATGCACTTTTTGGACGTGGCCAGATCAGAGCCGGCCAGCGCCGGTATCGTGCTGATCAGGGTGGCCAGGGCGGTAGTGAATAGCAATGTCTTCATAGCTGTTCTCCTTGGATCTGTCGGGACAACATTGAGGGCAGGCACGCAGCAACACAATTCTGACCCTCTGTGTGCTCCGGGGTCAAACTGGCCAATTTCCAGAGGCATCGGCCTGGCCGCTACTGAATTGACCCGCGCCCTCTCGACCAGGCCTCGATCAGGGCTGACGACCTGGCAAGCCCGATTGATATATCTGCCGGTGACCGGGTTTTCCCGTATAGTGACCGGCTCTGCTCCGGCACCTCAACCGGCAGAATTCACCTCAGGTGCAGCAACATGGAAGGCATTAGCGATATCCGGATCGTGGGCATTGATGAAAAGCGCCCGCCACGAATCCGCAAGGAACCGTACATCGATCTCTATTTCCGCCTCTCGCACAAGGCTCCGCTCGACTGGTGCCAGGATTTCGTCGATCTGCAGTCCCGCCAGGAATACGCCTCGAAGATCAATCCTGACGAGTGCCTGTTTATCGAAACCTGGGTCCGGACACCCGGCGAAATAGTCGCACAACTTCAGGCACTCAAGCAGGCCGTGGCCGATTGTAATGCGCGGTACATTGAGAAAATCATGGCCTATGAGCGCAATCGTGACAGCGACAACGACCAGTTGAAAAAGGACGACGGCCCCCAGGGGCAGCTGAACCGCATTATCGCCGGGCTGGATTTCAGCGAATAATCCCGTCGGCGAACCACCCGGCATACCGGGATTCCCGGCGCGATCTGCTACAATAGCGCCAGCCGTGTGTGCACCCCGTTCTGCACCGGCGTCCTTCGCGGTTACCCCCTCGGCTTACCTCGATCGGTAGCAACACCTGACGGAACAACCCATCCCGGCGCGGCCTGTCGCGGCCCCGGGGATCAACCCTTGGTCATGCTGTTTTGAAGAGAAGCGCCCTTTGATTTCCACCGCTAACATCACCATGCAGTTTGGGGCCAAGCCCCTGTTCGAGAACATTTCGGTCAAATTCGGCAACGGCAATCGCTACGGCCTGATCGGTGCCAACGGCTGCGGCAAGTCGACGTTCATGAAGATTCTCGGCGGCGACCTGGAGCCGTCCTCCGGAAGCGTGGCGATCGAGGAGAACGTGCGCCTCGGCAAGCTGCGCCAGGACCAGTTCGCCTTCGAACAGTACACCGTGCTCGACACCGTGATCATGGGCCATGCCGGTCTGTGGCAGGTGAAGGCCGAACGCGATCGTCTCTATGCCCAGCCGGAGATGAGCGAGTCCGACGGCATGAAAGTCGCCGAACTGGAAACCGAGTTCGCCGAACTTGACGGGTACACCGCCGAGGCGCGCGCCGGCGAGCTGCTGCTCGGCCTCGGTATACCGCTCGAACAGCACAACGGCCCGATGAGCGCAGTCGCCCCGGGCTGGAAACTGCGTGTGTTGCTGGCCCAGGCGCTGTTCGCCGAGCCGGATGTCATGCTGCTCGACGAGCCGACCAACAACCTCGACATCAACACCATCCGCTGGCTGGAAGACGTGCTCAACGCACGCAACAGCACCATGATCATCATCTCGCACGACCGGCACTTTCTGAACAGCGTGTGCACGCACATGGCCGATCTCGACTTCGGCGAACTTCGTGTCTACCCCGGCAACTACGACGAATACATGACCGCCGCCACCCAGGTGCGCGAGCGCCAACTGGCCGACAACGCCAAGAAGAAGGCACAGATCGCCGAGCTCCAGACCTTT
>DKBE01000074.1 GCA_002451085.1 Proteobacteria bacterium UBA6908
TGCATCGGCTGCAAGTACTGCTCCTGGGCCTGCCCGTATGGCGTGCGCGAGATCGACGAGCACCAGAAGGTCATGAAGAAGTGCACGCTGTGCGTGGACCGGATCTACGACGAGTCATTGCCGGAAGAACGGCGCAAGCCGGCCTGTGTGCTGGCCTGCCCGACCAGTGCGCGCCTGTTCGGCGATGTGCACGATCCGGAATCCGAGGTGTCGGTGGCCATCCGCGAGAGCGGCGGCTATGCGCTGATGCCGGAGTGGGGGACCAAGCCGGCGAATCATTACCTGCCGCGGCGCAAGACACGCATGAAGATCCACGAGGACGAGCTGGTGCGCGCCGACAATCCGCTGAAGAAGGAAGGCAAGCTGCCCAAGCCGAAGCTCACCGATCCGTCGCTCGACGACGTCACCAGCTGGTAACGAGGAACGTCATGCATCCTGCATTCTCGGTTGTCTTTCTCACCACCCTGATCGGCGCCGCCCAGGGCCTGTTTCTGGCGCTGTATACCGCGCAGAGCTATGCGGCGGTGGAGCTGCTGCCGCGCCAGGACAGTCGTTTCTACGTCTACGGAAGCGTGATCTCACTGATATTGCTGGCCGGCGGACTGGTGGCCTCGTTCTTTCACCTGGGCCATCCGGAACGGGCATGGCGCGCCGCCACCCGCTGGCGTACCTCGTGGCTGTCGCGCGAGGTGATCGTGCTGCCGGCCTTGATGGGCGCGGTGTTTGTCTACGGGCTCGTGCATTATCTCGGTTGGGACCTGACCCTGATCGGTATCAAGACCACGGTTCCGGGCGATCTCACTCTGGTCATCGGTGCGTTCGGGGTGTTGTTCGCGTTCGCGCTGTTCCTGTGCACCGGCATGATTTACGCCTGCATCAAGTTTTTGCAGGAATGGGCCACTTGGCTGACAGTGGTCAATTACACGCTGTTTGGGATTGCTTCCGGTTTCCTGCTGGCGACGGCCTATGCCGCTTACGTCGCACCGCAACTGGTCAACTTTTTTGCCGGCTGGACGGCGATCGCCACAGTCACGGTGCTGGTCACGCGGATTGCCTCACTCATACGCAACGCACGCCTCAAACCGAAGAGCACCATCCAGACCGCAATCGGCGTACGACACACGCGGGTGTTGCAGAAATCACAGGGCTTTCTTGGCGGGTCGTTTAACACCCGCGAGTTTTTTCACGGCGTGAAGCCGCTGCTGTTCAAGTCGATCAAGTGGATGTTTCTGGTGCTGGTGTTCCCGGTACCGATGCTGTTGTTGTGGGCCGGGTTGACGCTAAACGGTGTTGGGCTGGAGCACGGGCCGATGATTCTGGTCGCAGCATTTGGCGTGCAGTACCTGGGGCTGCTGGCCGAGCGCTGGTTCTTCTTCGCCCAGTCCAATCACCCGCAGAACCTGTACTACCAGACCGTCTCGTGAGTTGGTCCTAGCCCGCGATTTTTTCCACACACGCCGGGCATGCTGCTTGGCGTCGCGGCCAGGCGTTCCAGAGTGACGCGGCGGCGAGCAGGGTGACGCCGGCATAGACGACGATATCCGAGTCGAAGGCAAATTTGCCGATCAATATAACGGCACTGGCACCGAGTCCCAGTGCCAGTGGCCAGTAACCCTGCCGCGGACGCCACGCGAGCAGCGCCAACGTGAACACCAGAAACACCACGGTCGCCGGGAACAGCCACGGCGTGTAGTCCACGAAACCGACACCCAGGCTCGACAGCAGGGCCGCATACGCCGGCCAGCAGGCCGGGCAGCTGAGCTTGGGCAGCAGGGCTGCTCCGGCCGCCGGCAGGAAGGCGAGTGCGCCGGTTCGAGATGGACGGTCAGGCTGGAGAGCCTTCATGATCAGCGCAACGGAAGGAACGCCACGATGGCGTCCCGGTTCGGCCGCATAGATCCGGCAGCTTGGTTCGTCGTTCGGTGGTTCGCCCGCCACATCCTGTCCATCAACGAGAATGGTTGGTGAACCGTAACGGCGAGCATAGCCCGGTGCCGCCGGATCACTGCGTTCCCACTCTTGCCAGTGCACGGGCAGACCGGCCTGGGCAAGCGCGGCGCGCAAGACGGCGCGCGCATCGGCGACATTGGGACAGGTCTGTTCATACAGGAATTCGATCTTCGGCATGGCGCGATCCAGGTCAGGAACTGGCGTCTAGCCTGAAGGCCGTACCGGGGTACAGGGTCAAGCACGGTGTTTCGGCGTTATTGTGTCCGTAACGGTTGCAACCAGCGGGTGATTTCTGATTTCAGCACATTGTAGTGATCGGTGAAGAAATGGTCCGCGCCAGGCACCATCCGGCTGGTGTATTTCAGCTGACCGGACCGGGCAGCGTCTTGCCGTTGTTTGGTATAGGACAGCACTTCCTGCAGATCATTGCTTCCATAGATATCCAGTACCGGAACCCGCACCTGACGCAGCATCCGGGGTGACTGCATGACATCCACGGTATTCTGGTAGGTGCTGAGCCCGATGGCGACGACCCCTGCCACCGCCGGCTGCAGGTGTTTGGCCGCGTAGCCCACCACGGCGATGGCCCCGCTGGAGTGCCCCAGCAGGATGACGCGGTCCACATTCTTTTGAAGATGCAGATAGCGGATACCGGCGGTCAGTCGTTCAAAGGCTTCCGGAAAGGTCTGACCGTAATTGCCGAAAGGTGCATCGGCCGCCAGAATCGGCATTTGCAGCGAGAGCGTGTGATAACCGGCATCCGCCAGGTCGCTGCGCAGCTTGTCAATCAGCCCCCAGGCCGGGTGCACGCCACGACCATGGGCCAGGATGACGGCGGTGCGGCCGGCGCGGGCCGGGGGCGTGTAGAGCGCGAGAAATTTGTGTCCGCGATTTTGCAGCCAGACCGGTTCCCCGACCACAAGCAGGTCCACGATTTCTTCCGCCCAGCTTTGTTCGCGCTCGAGATTCGACGTGGTCGTGGCCGCGGACACGCTCAGGGCCGGTAAGATGCCGATGCACCACAGCCAGGCCGCGAACCAGCGAATAGACATGCAAACCTCCCGGGATTGGGGGTAGAGCTAATCAGGAAAAGTATAGCGGCCGCCGGCAAACCGGCGAGCAGGGCTGAAATGCACCGGGGCTTCAGGTAAAGTGCGCGTTTCCCCGGAACCCACAACCATCAGGCCCAATGTCATGAAGCAGAGCTATCAGATTGCCCCGTCGATCCTGTCGGCCGATTTTGCCCGTCTCGGCGAGGAAGTGACCAGCGTCCTCGCCTCCGGCGCCGACATCGTCCATTTTGACGTCATGGACAACCATTACGTGCCGAACCTGACCATTGGCCCGCTGGTGTGCGAAGCGCTGCGCAAGCACGGCATCAAGGCCGATATCGACGTCCACCTGATGGTCAAGCCGGTGGACCGCATCGTCCCGGACTTTGCCAAGGCCGGTGCCACTTACATTACGTTCCATCCGGAAGCCAGCGAGCATGTCGATCGTACCCTGCAGCTGATCAAGAACGAAGGTTGCAAGTGCGGGCTGGTGTTCAATCCGGCGACACCGCTGGATTACCTCAAATACACGCTCGACAAGGTCGACATGGTGTTGCTCATGAGCGTCAACCCGGGCTTTGGCGGCCAGAGCTTCATCAAGTCGGCGCTCGACAAGCTGCGCGAGGCGCGCAAGCTGATTGACGCGTCCGGCCGCAACATCCGCCTCGAGATCGACGGCGGGGTGAAGGTCGACAACATTCGCGAAATCGCCGAGGCCGGTGCCGACACCTTCGTCGCCGGTTCCGCCATCTTCAATGCCGGCAAGCCGGCCGACAAGAATCGTTACGACTCGGTGGTCAAGGCGATGCGCGACGAGCTCGCCAAGGTGAAGTAATGAAGGAAGCAACCGCACGCCGGCCGGCGCAATTCCCGCTGACTGTAAAAATGGTGATGATTGACCTGGACGGGACGCTGATCCACACCGCACCGGATCTGGCCGATTGCGCCAACCGCATGCTCGCCGAGCTCGGGCACGCGCCGGTGCCGGTTGAGACCGTCATGACCTGGATTGGCAACGGCGTGCCGCGGCTGGTGAAGCGCGCGCTCACCGGTGAGATGTGGGGCGAGCCCGAGACCGCCCTGTTCGACAAGGCGCTGGCAATCTACCAGCGGCACTACGCCGCGCATGTCTCGGATCTCAGCCGCCCGTTTCCGGGCGTGGTGGAAGGACTCGCGCAGCTCAAGGCGCGCGGTTACCGCCTCGCCTGCATCACCAACAAGGCTGAAGCCTTCACGCTGCCGCTGCTCAAGAACCTCGACCTGCATAAATACTTCGAGCTGGTCCTGTCGGGCGATTCCTTGCCCAAGCAGAAACCCGACCCGCTGCCGCTCCGGCACGCTTGCCAGCACTTCGGCATCACCCCCGACCACGGTGTGCTGGTCGGCGACTCCAGCAACGATGTCGAGGCGGCGCGCGCCGCCGGTATGCCTGTGCTTTGCGTGCCCTATGGGTATAATCACGGCCACGATATCCGCGAGGCGCACCCGGACGCCGTGGTCGACTCGCTGGCCGAGGTGGATCGCCATCTCGCGCTGTACACCGGGGCCTGACAGCCCTCATCACCGGAACCGACGATGCAATTGGAAAAATGGATGCATGACGAACGATGGCCGGGCACGTTGCCCCTGGCGCTCTTTCGTTTTGGTCCATTTGATCCGGTGGTGAAACATGGTGTTGAGCAAATCTGAGTTTGAACGGCATGCCCAGGCGGGCGCCAATCGCATCCCCCTGATGCGCGAGGTCCTCGCCGACCTCGATACTCCCCTCAGTACCTACCTCAAGCTCGCCTACGGGCCGTACTCCTATTTATTCGAGTCGGTGCAGGGTGGCGAGAAGTGGGGCCGTTACTCCATTATCGGCCTGCCGTGCCGAATGATTCTGCGGGTGTTCGGCAACGAGGTGCGCATCGAGAACGATGGCGAGATGGTCAGCCGCGATACCGTGGCGGATCCACTCGATACCGTGCGCGAGTTCCGCAAACGCTACGAGGTACCGGTGATTCCCGGCCTGCCGCGCTTCACCGGCGGATTGGTGGGCTATTTCGGCTATGACACAGTGCGCGCCGTAGAGCCGGTGCTCGGTGCCTGCAGCAAACCGGACGTGATCGGCGGGCCGGATATCCTGTTGATGGTGTCGGACGAAGTGGTGGTGTTCGACAATCTGGCCGGCAAGCTGTTTGTGGTGATCCATGTCGACCCGTCCGTGGACAACGCCTATGAAAAGGGCCTGCGCCGGCTCGATGAACTGACCGGCAAGTTGCATGATGCCCTGCCATTGCCGACGTCGGGGGTGGCGAAAGCGGAGTTGCGTGAGGAGGACTTTGTCTCCGGCTTCACCCAGCAAGGTTTCGAGGCGGCGGTCGAGAAATCGAAGGAATACATCCGCGCCGGCGACATCATGCAGGTGGTGCTGTCGCAGCGCATGACCGTGCCGTTCAAGTACCCGCCGCTTGACCTGTACCGGGCGCTGCGCACGCTCAACCCCTCGCCGTACATGTTCTATCTCGATCTCGGTGATTTTCATATTGTCGGTTCCTCGCCGGAAATCCTCACCCGTCTGGAAGACGGCCGGGTCACGGTGCGACCGATCGCCGGCACCCGCCCGCGCGGCCGTACGCCGGACGAAGATGCGGCGCTTGAGCAAGAGCTGCTGGCTGACCCCAAGGAACGTGCCGAGCATCTCATGCTGATTGATCTTGGGCGCAACGATGTCGGGCGCGTGGCCAAAACCGGCAGTGTCCAGGTGACCGACAAGATGGTGATCGAGCGNNATCATCGACGAGCTGGAGCCGGTCAAGCGGGGCGTGTATGCCGGGGCGGTGGGCTACATCGGCTGGACCGGGAACATGGATACGGCGATCGCGATTCGCACGGCGGTCATCCGCCAGGGAACGCTTTACATCCAGGCCGGAGCCGGGATCGTGGCGGATTCGGTGCCACGCAATGAATGGGATGAAACCATGAACAAGGGCCGGGCCGTGTTCCGCGCCGCGACGCTGGCGGCGCGCGGCCTCGACCGCCACGGGGAGGGTTGAGCCATGCTCCTCATGATCGACAATTACGATTCCTTTACCTACAACCTGGTGCAGTACTTCGGTGAGCTGGGTGAGGAGGTCAAGGTATACCGCAACGACCAGATCACGGTGGAAGGCATCGCCGAACTGGCGCCGGACCGGATCGTCATCTCGCCGGGCCCGTGCACGCCGAATGAAGCGGGTGTCTCGGTTGAAACGATTTTGCATTTTGCCGGGGTGATCCCGATTCTGGGCGTGTGTCTCGGCCACCAGAGCATCGGCCAGGCCTACGGCGGCCATATCATCCGCGCCAAGCAGCTGATGCACGGCAAGACCTCGATGATCCATCACAACAATCTTGGTGTCTTTGAAGGTTTGCCGAGTCCGTTCGAAGCAACCCGTTACCATTCGCTGGTGATCGAGCGCGAGACCCTGCCGGCCTGCCTGGAAGTCACGGCCTGGACCGCCGAAGATGACGAAATCATGGGCGTGCGCCACCGCGAACTGGCGGTGGAGGGCGTGCAATTCCACCCGGAATCGATCCTTACTGAACACGGCCACCAGTTGCTGGGAAATTTTCTCAAGGTGAAGTCCGCGGTGCGCGTCTGAGCGCGGCGGATCCGTGACTAGTCTGCCTTCATCGTCGACGCAGGTTGTACATCCACACCCCGGTCGCTGGCTGGCGGTGACGGTGGCGCTGCTGGCCATGCTGGCACCGTTCAGCATCGATACCTATCTGCCGTCATTCCCGGATATCGCACGCGAGTTCGCGGTGTCACCGCTCTATCTGCAGCAGACCCTGAGCTTCTATCTGCTTGCGTTTGCTGTGATGACACTGGTGTACGGGCCACTATCCGATACCTACGGGCGGCGGCGCGTAGTCCTGGTGGCGGTGGCGCTGTATGTGCTGAGTTCAATTGGCTGCTGGTTCGCGCCCAATGCCCATTGGTTGCTGACGATGCGCATCGGTCAGGGCCTGTCGGCCAGTGCCGGCATCGTGATCGGGCGCGCGGTCATCCGTGATGCCTTTGCCGGCGCCCAGGCACAGCGGGTGATGGCCAACATGATGCTGATTTTCGCGCTGGCGCCGGCCATTGCACCGATCATCGGCGGTTGGTTGCACGATGCCTTCGGCTGGCGCTCGGTGTTCATGTTCCTGACGCTGCTCGGTTTGGCGTTGTGGGTGTGGACCGCGCAACTGCTGCCGGAGACCCTGCCGGCAGTGGCGCGCCAGCCGATTCATCCACGCGCGGTCGGACGCACCTATCGGCAGGCACTCGGCTCCAGTCACTTCATGGGTCTGGTGATGATCACCGCGCTGAATTTCGGCGGCATGTTTCTCTACATTGCCGGTTCACCGGAAGTCATCTATCGGCACCTGCATCTCGGGCCGGATGATTTTGGAGCGCTGTTCGTGCCGCTGGTGGGCGGCATGATGGCCGGGACGTTCCTTTCCGGCCGACTTGCGGGGCATGTGACGCACGCACACTGCGTCGACCTGGGTTATGGACTGATGTTGGCCGGCGCCACGCTCAATGTGGTGCTGGCATTTACGACGATGGCCAACGCGCTCACCGTTATCGGCCCGCCAGTGCTCTACGCCGGTGGCATGGCCCTGGCCATGCCGAACCTCAGCCTCATGGCCATCGATCTGTTTCCCGCGCATCGCGGCCTGGCCTCGGCCCTGCAGGGCTTTACGCATACGGCTTCGAACGCGGTGGTCGCCGGGGTCGTGGTCCCGCTGTTGGCGCATGATCTGCGCTGGCTGACATCAGGCATGCTGGCCTTTGCCTTTACCGGATTCGTCTGGTGGCGCATGGCCTGCCGGCGCCACGCGCTGCCACCCAGTGCCGCACAGCCTTGACCGTGCTTCACCGGGCACGACAGAATCCCATTCCTTCTGAATTTCCGGACGTACCGCCATGGACATGATTGCCGCCATCCGCGCCACCACCGAGCGCCGCGACCTCGCTCACACCGACATGCGTGCCGTCATGCAGCTCATCATGACCGGACAGGCGACCCCCGCGCAGATCGGTGGCTTTCTCATCGGGTTGCGCATGAAGGGCGAGACCGTCGAAGAGATCGCAGCCGCCGCCGAGGTGATGCGCGCGCTCGCGTCGCCGGTAAACGTTACGGACAAGACCCATTTGGTCGACACCTGCGGGACCGGCGGCGATGCGGCCCATACCTTTAATATATCGACCACGGCGGCGTTTGTGGTGGCCGCCGCCGGCGCACGCGTGGCCAAGCATGGCAATCGTTCGGTGTCGTCGAAATCCGGCAGCGCCGATGTGCTGGAAGCGGCCGGCGTCAATCTGGAGCTCTCCGCCGAGCAGGTCGGCCAGTGCGTGGACCAGATCGGGGTCGGCTTCATGTTTGCGCCCAAACATCATGCCGCCATGAAGCATGCCATTGGCCCGCGTCGGGAAATGGGTGTGCGCACGATCTTCAACCTGCTCGGCCCGCTTACCAATCCGGCCGGTGCGCCGCATCAGGTGCTCGGGGTCTTCAGTGCCGAGTGGCTGGAGCCGCTGGCACAGGTGTTGGGCAAGCTCGGCAGCCGTCATGTCCTGGTGGTACATGCCAAGGACGGTCTGGACGAAATCAGCATCGGCGCCGAAACCGAGATCGCCGAATTACGGGACGGCAGGGTGCACCGTTTGACGGTGTGGCCGGAACAATTCGGATTGCAGCGTGCCGACATCGCGACACTGGTCGTCACCAGCGCCACGGACAGCCTGGCCATGATGAAGTCGGTGCTCGACAACCGGCCCGGCGCCGCGCGAGACATCGTGCTGCTCAATGCCGGTGCCGCGATCTACGCGGCCGGTCTGGCCGCGACGCTGGGTGACGGTGTCGTCATGGCGCGCGCCGCCATCGAGTCCGGGGCAGCAAAACACAAGCTCGAAGCGCTGGTCACGCTGTCGCAGAAGCTGGCCGGAAAATAACGGATGGCCGATATCCTCAACAAGATCCTCACACGCAAGGCCGAAGAAGTCGCCGAACGGCGTGCGCGGGTGCCGATACAGGAACTGCAGCAGCATATCGCGCTGGCGTCGCCAGTGCGCGGTTTCGTCGAGGCCCTCGAACACAAGATCGCTTCCGGCCGCGCAGCGGTCATCGCCGAAATCAAGAAGGCCAGCCCCAGCAAGGGATTGCTGCGCGCCGACTTTCGGCCGGCCGAGATCGCTGTGTCCTATGCTGCCGGTGGTGCGGCCTGCCTGTCGGTATTAACGGATATCGATTTCTTCCAGGGCGCCGACGATTACCTGCGTACCGCACGCGCCGCCTGCCCATTGCCCGTATTGCGCAAGGACTTCACAATCGATCCCTATCAGGTTTACGAGGCGCGCGCGCTCGGCGCCGATTGTATTTTGCTGATCGTGGCGGCGCTCGACGATACCAGGCTTGGCGAACTGGCCGGCCTGGCCCAGCACCTGGGCATGGACGTGCTGGTCGAAATTCACGATGCCGCCGAGCTGGAGCGCGCCTTGCGACTCAACGTGCCGCTCATCGGTATCAACAACCGCAGTCTGCGAACCTTCGAAACCCGCCTCGAGACCACCTTGGACCTGCTCGACCGCATGCCCTCCGACCGGATCGTGGTGACGGAGAGCGGTATCCATGCGCCCGCGGACGTGGCGCGGATGCGTGCAGCCGGTGTGCACGCGTTCCTGGTCGGCGAGGCGTTTATGCGTGCCGCTGATCCGGGCCTGAAGCTTGTGGAGCTGTTCGGGCGGTGATCGTTTGCAGTGGTCCGGACTCGACCGAAAACATGATAATCTTTGCGCCATCTTGACCCTGGGGTTTCAGGTTTTATGAAGGCGACGGTTGCGTGGGCCGGCAAGGCCAGTTTTGAGGGAAAATCGGAAAGCGGCCACACGGTGGTCATGGACGGTTCGCCGGACATTGGTGGCGAGAATCGCGGACCGCGGCCGATGGAACTGCTGCTGCTGGGCATGGGCGGCTGCACCTCGATCGACGTGATGCTGATTCTCGGCAAGGGCCGCCAGGACGTCACCGATTGCGTGGCGCATATCGATGCCGAGCGTGCACCCGCAGAACCCAAGGTCTTTACGAAAATTCATGTGCATTTTGTGGTTAGCGGCCGGGGACTCGATCCAAAGCGTGTGGAAAAAGCGATTCATCTGTCCGCCGAAAAATACTGCTCCGCCTCAATCATGCTCGGCAAGACGGCAACCATTACCCATGATTTCGAGATCGTCGAGGTGACCTGAAGTCATGCAGCATCCGGAACCGACCCTGGGATTGCGCCATGTGGCACTGCAGGTGCGAAACCTCGAGGCCTGCGAGCGGTTCTATGCTGATCTGCTCGGCATGCATGTCGAGTGGCGGCCGGATGCGGACAATGTCTATCTCACCGGTGGCAGCGATAACCTTGCTCTCCATCGCGTCAACCAACCGCACGCCGAACCTGCTGGACAGCGACTCGACCATATCGGTTTCATGCTCAAGCGAATCGAGGATGTGGATGCCTGGCATGCTTTCTTGAAAACCAACGGTGTGCACATCCAGAAAGAGCCACGCACGCATCGTGATGGGGCGCGCAGTTTTTATTGTCTTGATCCGGACGGCAACAGCGTACAGATCATTTTTCATCCTCCGTTGGCGGGTGGCGCATGAGTCCGGTCCGGCGCGATCCCGCCGCGAATTTTGCCCACCCGGTTGATTGCCGCTTTGTGAACGCGATCCCGGCCGGAGCAGTTCCGCTGGGGGAAATTCATTTTGGCGCGAGTCCGGTGGCATCGGAGCACGTTGTGCACCCGCAGGCCTGGGTTGGCATGCCAGTCCTGACCGGTGAGCCCAGTGTGGAATTGTGGACCAGCACGCAGCCGGTATTGACCCAGCGCATCGGACCTCTGACCTTTGCCCGCAATCGTGATGTGCTGTTTGGCTGTTTCGTGGCGGAAACGGTGACGGATTTCGCCGTGTTTGAGGCGCGCGTGCAGGAGGCGTACGCGCGCCTGCTGACGCTAGCCGAAGCGGAGGGCTATCCGCACCTGCTGCGGATCTGGAATTATTTTCCCGGCATCGGCGACCAGTCTGGCGGGCTCGATCGCTACATGGTGTTTTGCCGGGGACGGCATCAGGCCATTGAAGCGCATTATGGCGGGCGATTTACCGGCCGGCTGCCGGCTGCCAGTGCTGTCGGTACGCGTCACGGCGGACTCGTCATTTATTTCCTGGCTGGCCGCACTCCCGGCCGGCACCGCGAGAATCCACGCCAGGTCAGCGCCTATTGCTATCCGCCGCAATACGGGCCGAAGAGCCCGTCGTTCGCACGCGGTACGCTGGTGCGCGACAGCAAACGGGATGTGTTGTACCTGTCCGGCACGGCCAGCATCGTCGGTCATGAATCCCGACATCCGGAAGATCCGTTGGCCCAGCTCGAGGAAACCCTGGCCAATCTGGAAGCCCTGATCGATTCGACGGCCACCGAAGAAGGCATGGCAGGAGATGGCCTGAAGGCCATCACGCAGCTCAAGGCCTATGTCCGTCGTCGACAGGATCTGGCGATTCTCCGGCCGGCTCTGGAAAGCCGGCTTGGCCCAGCGACGCAATGCCTCTATTTGCAGGCCGATATCTGCCGCCCTGAGTTGCTGCTCGAAATCGAGGCCATCGCCAGTTTGTCCAGGGCCTGAAGGCGGTCACGCGAATGAGTGCCCTGTCAATGTGGTCCTGTCATTACCGGCGCTTCGCGGTGACGATGATGGCCATGCTGTTGTGCATCCCGGCGATAGCGGCGGCCGCGGATCCGGATGCCGGGGTGGTGAACAACGAGAACATCACGACCTCGTCGCCGTTTTCGACCCACCGGGCCAACTATCTGGTTCTCGGCCCGGAACACTCGCCCTACGTGGGGAATGTTACGAGCAAGTTCCAGCTGAGTCTCAAGTACGATACCGGTGCCAACTGGTTCTTTGCCTACACCCAGCGGTCCTATTGGGATATCGACAGTGATTCCTCGCCTGCCGTTGATCACAACTTCGAACCGGAGATGTTTTACCGCTGGCAGCCGAAATTCAAGAGCGCAGCGCACTCGGGTCTGGAATTCGTGCACCTCGGGATTGTTCATCAATCAAACGGCAGGAGCGGTGCCGAGTCGCGCGCCTGGAACCGGGCGTATGCCGAACCACGATTCCGCTGGGACGGCTGGTTTTTCGAGCCGAAAGTCTGGGTGATTACCTCAACGGAAGATCAGAATCGCGACATCGCCGATTACGCCGGATATGCCGATGTGGTGGTCGGATATGAAACGACCACCCGCCAACGCTTCACGTTGACCGGTCGACAAGGTAGTCAGCACGGCAGTGTGCAATTTGATGTGTCGATGCCGCTGTCCTCGCTGTTTCCGAAGAAGCGGATGCGCCCGTACCTCTACTTTCAGGCGTGGGCGGGCTACGGTGAAACCCTGCTGTACTACAATCAGCGCACCACGGCGTACCGGTTCGGTATCGAATTTCACCCGTAGCGAGCGGCTAGTCGCCACTCTTCCACACGTAGTCGAGGCGGGTATTCCAGGCACGCTGCCGCTGGCGCCACGAGGCCAGGCTCTCGCGCCAGTACCAGAACGTGGCCACCCAGTAGATCATCTTGAAGACCGTCAAGGGTCGTGCAATCGGCGTTTTGTCGAATACGTCGGCCGACAACAATGACAACACCGCTTCTTCCATGTGGAAGGCATTGCGCGGGTGCATGAACATCCGGCGCATGGCCGGGGTGGTGATTCGGTAGATGAACCATGAGAACCACTTGAGCCCGCGCCGGAGCGTGCGCTCGTAGTTGCGCAGCAGCGCGCGATTGCCGGCGACCGATACGTCACCCTTCTTCAGCATGCTGTCGATCACCGCCGCGCCGCGCTCGGCGCCGTTCATGGCCAGGTATACGCCGCTCGAAAACACCGGATCGATGAAGGCAAAGGCATCGCCAACGATCAGCCAGCCATCGCCGTACATGGTTCTGGCCTGGTAGGAGAAATTACCGGTGGCCAGCGCCGGTGCCAGCAGCTTGGCATCCTTCATGCGCTCAGCCACCATCGGATTGAGCTGCAGGGTGTCCCACAGAAATTCATCAACCGGTTTGCTGCGGCTTTTCAGGTAATACGGCCAGCAGACCGCACCCACACTCATGGCGCCGTCCTTGAGCGGGATCATCCAGTACCAGCCGTGCTCGAACCAGTAAATGCTGATGTTGCCCTCGTCCAGACCGGGACGGCGCGGCACTCCGCTGAAATGCCCGAATACGGCTGAGCTGTTATGTTCCGGATTGCGCTGTTTCACGCCGAAGCGGTTGGCCAACAGTGTGTCGCGGCCGGTGGCGTCGACAACATAACGGGTCTCCCACTGCCGGGGATTGCCGGATTCGTCCTGTGTTTTTACCCGTGCGGTCTGGCCGGGGCGGAATTCCACATCCGTCACGCGCACGCCTTCATGGACCTCGGTACCGAGCGTACGGGTGTGTTCGATCAGAACGTGATCAAATTCAGAGCGGCGGACTTCATACGTGTTCGGGCGGTTCTTGACCAGCGCATCCTTGAAGTACCAGGTCAGGGTTACACCGTTGTCGTTGAACTCGGCGCCGTACTTGGGCAGACCGATGGCCTTGACCTGGTCGAGCACGCCGAGGCGATCGAGCAGCGGCACGTTCATCGGCAGCAGCGACTCGCCGATGTGAAAGCGCGGGTGGCGATCCTTTTCGAGCAATACGACGTTCCATCCCTGCCGGGACAGGAATGCCGAGATGGTGGAGCCGGCCGGACCGCCACCCACCACAAGAACGTCACAGGCCTGGCTGGTGGCAGAAGCGGTCGGGGTAACTGGCACGGACATGACGAGGGTTCTCCAGGCCGGGGGTTGGGCAGGCCGGTACGCGCGACATGATACGGTTTTCCGGCCGCAGGTAAATTGCCGGTGCTGTCAGGCTTATTTGGCCAAGCGAAGTGGTGGGTTACTGACTCTGGAATGGTGATCTGCCGTCAGACACGGCGCTGTGGCAAAATAGGCGGTATTTCCCGCTTCGACGGGCATTATTGACTTCACCTGGGTATGGAAATGGCAGAAACCACCGCGTTGGAAAAGGAAGTGGCGGCGTTGATCGTCGACGCCCTCAATCTCGAGGACATCAAACCCGAAGATATCGATCCGGAGGCCGCATTGTTCCGTGAAGGCCTGGGCCTGGATTCGATCGATGCCCTGGAGCTGGCTCTGGCGATCTCGAAGAAGTACGGCTTCAAACTGCAATCCGACGATAAAAAGAATTCCGAGATTTTCAGCTCGCTGCGGGCGCTGTCCCGACACGTCGAGCAGAACCGCGCCCCGTAGCCAGGAGACGCCGTGCGCGTCATCGTGCAAATCCTGGGGATGGCGCTCTATCCCTTGCTGGTCCATCTGTTGATCACGCTGGAGGTGCCATGGCTGGCGGTGACCAGCCTGGTAATCACCAGTGTGGTTTACCTGTTCCTGGTCATCGGTTTTCAGCGTGAGACCGGGGTGCACCCGGGATGGATCGGGCTTTATCTGCTGCTGAGTGTGCTCGGGGCCGTCAATCTGTTGACCGATACGCATTACGCGTTGTTCGTGCCGCCGGTGCTGATCAATAGCGGCATCGCCATGGTGTTTGCCTCCACGCTGCGGGCCGGAAAAACACCGCTGGTCACGCAAATGATGCGCTTTGAATACGGCGGTGAACTGCCGCCACTTCCCCTGCAAAACTATGCCCGGCGCCTGACCTGGATCTGGGCGGTCTATTTCGCGGCGGTCGCGCTGATTTCCCTGACCCTGGCGTTCACGGCGCCGCTTGTCGTTTGGTCGTTTTTCATCAACTTCCTGCATTTTCTGCTGGTCTTCGTGATCCTGTTTGCGCAGTACCTGTATCGCTACATACGCTATCGTCAGTACGGTGTATTCATGCCCTGGCACACGCTGCGCGGCATGGGTCGTCTGCCCTGGCGGATGACGAACACGCCCGGCGAGCATCCTTCCAAATGACAGTTATTCCCTTGCTCCGGCCGGGGTTGCCTGTTGACACCGTTGCCTGGCGCGGACAGCAGCCCATTACACGTCACCAGTTCCAGCGTGACCTGGCGTCGTTGCTGGCGATCCTGCCGGACCGCGCCTATGTCCTCAATCATTGCGAGGACCGCTATCAATTTCTGGTCGGACTGGCGGCCACCCTGCTCAAGCGTCAGATCAGCCTGTTTCCGTCGAATCGTGCACCGGACGTGCTGGCCGAACTGGCACGTGACTATCCACAGGTGTACTGCCTGACCGATCAGGCCGACGCGAAAGAAGTCGCGGCCATGCCGGTGGTTCGCTACAACACCGATGCGGATCGAGGGGTTGCCGCCGATCCGGTATTTCCCGTGAATCAGCAGGTGGCCCTGGCATTCACCTCCGGCAGTACCGGGGTGCCCAAGCGTTTTCCTAAATACTGGGGTGGATTCGTGCGCGAGTCACAGGTGGCCGGACAGCGACTGGGGCTCGATGCGGCCAGCGGCGGCCAGGTGTTGGCCACGGTACCCGCCCAGCACATGTACGGTTTTGTCTATTCCGTCATCATGCCGGCGCAGTGGGGCTACGTGATCGGCGCCGAGCGACCGTTTTATCCCGAAGACATCCGGCGCGCACTGGCGGCGCGCCCGGTGCCGGCGGTGCTGGTCACCACACCGGTGCATATCCGCGCCTGTGTACTGGACACCGTGCAGCTGCCGCCGATGGACTTCATTCTGTCTTCGACAGCGCCACTGGATGCGGCGCTGGCCGCCGAAGCGGAAAACCGTTACGGCACGCGCGTGCAGGAGTTCTACGGCAGCACTGAAACCGGAGCCATCGCCTCGCGTCGTCAGGCCGAAAGCGATGTATGGAAAACCTTCGATGAGATCACGGTCAGCGAGGTCGACGAGGGATTCCGGGTCGAGGCGTCGTACCTGCCGGAAGCACAGGTTCTCGGGGATGCAGTGGAAATCCGCAGTCCGCGCGAGTTTGTGCTACACGGCCGCAATACCGAGATTGTGAAGATCGCCGGCAAGCGCATCGCGCTCGGCGACCTCAATCGCCTGTTGCTGGCCATCGATGGGGTTCGGGATGGCACCTTCTTTCTGCCAGACAGCGGAACCGGGCTGGAAACGCGCTTGGCCGCGCTGGTCGTGGCGCCGGGCCGCAATCGCGCGCAGTTACTCGAGGCCCTGCGGGAACGCATCGATCCGGTGTTCCTGCCCCGGCCGCTGCGCCTGGTCGAGGCGCTGCCGCGCAATGCTACCGGCAAGTTGCCACGCGCCACATTGCTGGCGTTATATCGCCAGCTAGAGGAAAAAGCGGCACCAGAATGATACAGTACCGGGCCTTAGTCATTGATGATGATCCCTTGAATCCAGAGAGCCAGGCCCGCGCCATGTCGGCGGCGGGACCCGGCCGACGCCCATGACCCGTATCCTTGTCCTTTATTATTCCCAGACTGGCCAGCTGACCCGTGCTGTGCAATCGATGATGGCGCCACTGGCGGCGCGGCCGGATGTGGAAATCGTCTGGCAGAATCTCGAGCCGGTCGAGGCATTTCCGTTCCCCTGGGGGCTGATGCGGTTCTTCGATACCTTCCCGGAGTGCGTGCACCTCGATCCGCCGCCAATCAAGCCGGTGGCGTTCGATCCGGAGGCCCGGTTTGATCTGGTGATTCTGGCGTACCAGGTCTGGTTTCTGTCGCCGTCCCTGCCCATTATCGCTTTTCTCAAGTCCGAGGCTGCCCGGGTGATCAAGAACACGCCAGTCATCACCTTCATTGCCTGCCGCAATATGTGGCTGTCGGCGCAGGAGAAGATCAAGGGACTGCTGTCCGGGCTCGGCGCCCGTCATATCGACAATGTCGTGCTCACCGACCAGGGACCGCCCTGGGCCACCTTTATTACTACCCCGCGCTGGTTATTGACCGGCAAAAAGAACGGTTTTTGGGGGATATTCCCGCCAGCCGGTGTCAGCGAAGCCGACATTGCCGGCGCCAGTCGTTTCGGGCGGGCGCTGGCCGACCGGCTTGATCTGCTACACTCCACAACGGGTCCGTTGCTGTCCGGGTTGGGTGCCGTCAGGGTCTTCCCCGGTTACATCGCGGGAGAGAAGATCGCCCATCGCAGCTTCATGATCTGGGGCCGCTTGCTTCGTGCCATCGGCAGGCCGGGGAATCTGCTGCGGCGGATGGTGCTGATCCTGTATATCGCCTTTCTGGTGACGATGATTCTCACGGTGATGCCGGTGAGTATACTGGTGCGCGCACTGCTGCGGCCCCTGCTGAAACGCCGGCTGGATGCCGAGGTGGCGCGCCTCGAAGCGCCGTCCGGCTCATCGACCGAGCGGCTGGCCGAATACAGCGTATAACCGAGCTGGCTGAACCGGATTGTTATTCAATTCATGACGCGCAACGCCTACATCACTGACCTGGCCAGTTTTCTGCCGAATGCGCCGGTCGTCAATGACGATATCGAGAAGGTGCTCGGACAGGTTAACGGCAAGCCGTCACGCTCGCGCAAGATCGTGCTGCGCAACAATGGCATCCAGACCCGTCACTACGCCATCGATCCGGCCACCGGCCGCCACACCCATACCAATGCTCAGATGGCGGCCGAGGCGGTGCGGGCGCTGGGTCGAAAGAGCGGGTTCAATCTTCGGACGCTCGCCTGCCTGTGTGCCGGTACGTCAAGCCCGGATCTGGTTCAGCCGTCGCACGGTCACATGGTGCACGGTGAACTCGCCACCCCGCCTTGTGAGGTCTTTACCGCGGCGGCTGTCTGCACCTCGTCGATGTCGGCGTTGCGCTACGCCATGCTGAATGTGCAAAGCGGCCAGCATGATCACGCGGTCAGCCTGGGATCGGAATTTCCCTCGCGCTACATGCGGGGTCGAAATTTTGCACCGGAACTGGATAGCAAGGTGAACGAGCTGGAAGGGCACCCGGAACTCGGTTTCGAGAAGGACTTTCTGCGCTGGATGCTGTCCGATGGCGCCGGCGCGGCACTCGTGCGGCCGGAGCCGAATACCGGACGCTTGTCGCTGCGCATCGACTGGATTGACCTGATTTCACTGGCCGGTGATATGCCGGTGTGTATGTACTGCGGCGGCAACAAGCGCCCGGATGGCAGCATGCAGTACTGGCATGAGGTCGAGGACCCGCTCGATATCATCCGCCAGGGATTCTATGCACTCAAACAGGATGCCCGGTTGCTGAACGAGCATATTCTCCCGGCCTCTATCGACCGGGCGTTGATTCCAATCGCGCGTCGGCGTGGCCTCAAGCCCGCGGACTACACCTGGTTCCTGCCGCATTATTCTTCTGAATATTTCCGCGATCGTGTCCATCAGCGGATGGTCGAGCAGGGTTTTGAGATTCCGCAGGACCGCTGGTTCACCAATCTCACCCGGGTGGGAAATGTTGGTTCGGCATCGATGTATCTCATCCTCGAAGAGCTATTCTATTCCGGCAAGCTCAAGGCCGGCGACCGGCTGCTGTGCTACATCCCGGAAAGCGCGCGTTTCAGCTTTTGCTATATGCAGCTCACCGTCGTGTAAGCATGTCATGAAGACCCGGGACGTCCCGCAGCAAGCGGAAAATTCAATGCTGGCCGGTTACCAGCGTGCCTGTTATGCAATCGACGAGAATGGCCGCTACGTGGTCGTGGGCAGCGTCGGCTGGGAAGTGGAGAACGTCGTCAACGCCCAGGCCAATGAGGAAGTGCGCCTCCAGATTGCCGACGCCCTGGCGCGCGCACGGCGTGGCGAGGTCAGTCCACTGGTGTATCACATGGCGCGTCGCCAGATGGATCTGGGCATGCTGGCTTCATACTCCGGGTTTTCGCGGTTGCGGATCCGCTGGCACCGGCGCCCACGGGTGTTTGCGCAGCTGCCCGACTCCATTCTGCAACGCTATGCCACGGCCCTGCAGATTCCGCTGGCGGAACTGCGCGTTCTGCCGGATCACGATGATCATGAACGACTTTGAACACCGTCACGCCGGACACTGCGAGAGCGGCACGGTGGCGGCGCTGCTGCGTCACCGCGGACTCGACCTGAGCGAACCGATGGTCTTCGGTATCGGCGGCGGGCTGTTTTTCCTGCACCTGCCGATTGTGAAGATGGGCGGCATTCCGCTCACCAGCTATCGCGAAGCGCCGCGCGCCATCATTCGCAACATGCACAAACGTCTTGGTGTACGTTGGCGCGAGCACCGCTATCGCCAGCCGCAGGCGGCGATGCAGGCGTTGGACGATTTTCTCGCCGCCGGCCGCCCGGTCGGTCTGCAGACCAGTGCCTACTGGTTGCCGTACTTTCCGGTCGACATGCGGTTCCATTTCAATGGCCACAACCTGGTGGTGTACGGCAAGCAGGGCAATGACTACCAGATCAGTGATCCGGTCGCCGATCGACCAGTGACCTGCGCGGCTGATGATCTGCAGCGCGCGCGCTTTGCCAAGGGACCGTTTGCGCCACGTGGTCTGACCTATTATCCCGAGTTCGTGCCGTCCGATCCGGACCTGCGTACAGCCACGCGCGACGCGATCCGCACCACGGCAAAGCGCATGACCGCGATCCCCATGCCATTCCTGGGCACGCGCGGTATCCGCTGGATGGCCGATCGCCTGGAACGCTGGCCGGAAAAACTCGGTCCGGAGCAGGCACGCAAATGGGTCGGCAGCGTGGTGCGCATGCAGGAAGAAATCGGTACCGGCGGTGCCGGCTTCCGGTTTATGTACGCCGCTTTTCTCCAGGAGGCCGCCATCCTGCTGGACAGCCCGCAGCTGCAGGAGACAGCGCGCGAGCTGACCGCGATCGGCGATCGCTGGCGCGACTTTGCCGTGCAGGGAGCCTTGCTGGTGAAGGGGCGCGGCAACGAAGGTCAGGCCTATGCGACATTGGCCGGCATTCTGCGCGAGTGTGCTGTGCGCGAACACGACCTGTTCATGCGGTTGCGCACGGCCGTTTGAGCGCCCGAGTCAGCATGGGGTGATCGGTTTGTTGCCGAGGTATTCCGAGAAAATTCCCAGACTGGTGTGCCGCCGGACATTCTCAAAGCCGGCACGGCCCAGTGCTGCCAGGATGGTTTCCGGCGGGACGCAGGCCTCGATCGTATCCCAGTAATACTCCATCAAGCGCGCCGTTTCCCGGTGACGGGTCAGCAGCCGGGTCAGCAGCGGCACGATGCCCTTCATGTAGATACGCAGTCCGAGCAGTGCCAGGCGGCCACGCGGGCGGGTGATTTCCATTACGCAGACGGTGGCGCCCGGTTTGAGTACGCGGAAATATTCGCTGAAGGCGGCATCCAGGTCGCTCACATGCCGCAGGGCATAGCCCATGCTGAGAAAATCGAAGCTGTCCGAACGCAGTGGTAGCTGTTCACCGCGCCCCAGTACCACCGGCAGTGCCAGGGTTGAGCGTGCCTCGTTGACCATGCCAATGCTTGGATCGAGGCCGATAACATGTCCGTCGCTGCCACTGAGGGCGATTGCCTCTCGCGCGACCAGACCGGTGCCCATGGCCACGTCCAGCACCTGCATGCCCGACTGCAGTCCGGCCCGGGTCAGCGCACGACGTCGGTACCAGGGGCCGGAACCGAAGGCGAGCATGCGTTCCACCCGATCGTAATCGGGTGCGGTGTGATTAAAGAGATCGCGCACGAAACCGCGTCGATGGTTGCTGTTTCCGTAGTATTCGGTCAGCGCCGGATGTGGACGGGTCATGTTTTTTGGATCGGTCGAGTTGCGTGACATGCGGCTCAGTCTATCAAATGCCAGCGTCAGCCGGTCAGGGAACGTATACCGACGATCATCCACTGACCGGCCCGGTTGCGATTCACGTGTACCACCAATCCGCTCGTGCCGGCCGGATCATCCAGTGCCGCGGCCAGCCCAAAGGCCGTGGCGGTATGGAAGCAGCCACAGTGCTGCAGGTACGGCTGCACGTCGATGTCCGGCGATGTGTGGATCAAATGCTTTATTTCATCTGCCGACAACCGGAAACCAGGCAGCAGGGTGACCGGTTCCCGGTCCTGACGCCAGTCGGCGAGCTGCCTTGGCAGTTCGATCCCGATCGTCTGCGCATCCAGATGACGGACACCCAGGATCTCGGCGCGGGCTCGTTCCGGTTCGACGGACAGGAAGAGAAACCCGGCCCCTTCACCGATCACCTGGTCGTCACGCAAGGCCATGCGCCGCAAATGCTGGGCGCGCGGTTGCGAGTTTTCGTCCACGCCGCCAGCCAGCGCCTGCCGATAGTCGCCGGCGCGCAAGTCTTCCCAGGCCAATTGCAGTGCCCACTCGAAACTGAACTCCTCCTGGGAAACGGTCAGATTGCGTGCCCGGAAGTTGCCGAGCTTGGCGACGTAGAATGCGGCCATGTTGTTCGCGGCATTGATGAAGTCAAACGGCGATGCCATGCCCGGTCCCGGCGGCATGACCTGCTGGAACAGGGCGTGGGTTTTGCGCACCTCGGCGAGGCCGGTGCCCACATACACGGCGGTGTCTTCCGGTGCCGGAACGCCCAGGCGTTTCAGACACAGCTGCGAGGCGATGGCGGCAAGTTCGACAAAGTGCGAGGCCTGTCGTAACGGAACACCGACCACCTGTTTGACGAGCTCCTTGAGTTCAAGCGGTGGCGGATCGGCCGCCAGCGACACGCGTTCAGTGCGTCGCATGTCGCCGGTTGGCCCGAGCGCAGCGGCCGAGTGTACGTAGACGCGCGATTTACCCATGACGGATCAGGAACGAGGCGTAGTTACCGCCGAATCCAAAATAATTAAACATGACAACACCCGGCTGTGCCGGGTGCGATGCACGCAGCGGGGCGATGCGCAACTCCGGATCCGGGCGCTGGCAGCCGCTGGCCGGTGGTATGGCACCGGCGCGCAGACAGCCGAGCAACGCGGCCAGTTCCACCGCGCCGCAGGCCCCGAGCGTGTGACCGAGGTAACGCTTGATGGCGGTGAACGGCGGCAGCGATTCACCCCACAGCGCGCGCATCGCGGCTGCTTCGGCCATGTCATTGTCCGGGCTGCCAGTACCGTGGGCCTTGATGAGCGTGACTTGATCGGGATCGACATCGGCGTCGGCGAGGGCCATCTCCATGACGGCTCGCATGGCACTGCCATCCGGCGAGGCGCTGGTGACGTGATGGATATCGCACAGATTGGCACCGCCGAGCAGGACATCGCCATAGGCAATGGGATCCGGCTCGGCTTCCAGCAAGACGGCCGCCGCCGCTTCGCCGAGCTGCATGCCACGGCGCTCGGCATCGAACGGTCGGCAGCCTTCGGGGTCGAGCAGCATCAGTGACTGGAAGCCATTGAGCGTGACGGCACTCAGTCCTTCGACACCGATGACCAGCGCGCGCCGGGCGTCGCCGCGGCGCAGAAACCCGCCCGCCACCAGCAGGGCGTTGGCGCTGGACGAGCAGGCGGTGGAGAGCGTCATGACCGGTCCCTGCATTCCCATTTGTGCGGCGAACTCCTGGGTCAGGTAACCGGGCGCGCGCAGCGCCGGGCGCGCCGGCGGGTGATCCTGTTGCGCCTGTCGATGGCGATATTCCGCTTCCGCGGCGAACAAAAAACCACTGGTGCCGACCACCAGCGCGGTGTCGCGCAGGTCCTCGGTTGTGAGTCCGGCTTCGGTGAGCGCTTCGCGAACGGCCGTGCCGAGCAGGGCCAGCGCGCCGGCTTCGCCAGGTGGATACGGGGTGTGATCAAGCTGGTTGACCTGGATGCCGTCCTGAAAGGGAACCGTGAACAGCGTCAGTGGCGTGATGGCCGTGCGCCCGGCGATCATGCCCGCGGCGGCGCGGTCCACGCCCGGGCCGTACGCTGACACCAGGCCGAGGCCACGCAGGCGAACGACAGGCATGGTGCTCAGGAATCCGGACGCAGAAAGTCTGCCAGCGTATTGATGGACTTCATCACGCGGCGGGCGTGCTTGGTGTCATCGATGCGCACGCCATAACGCTGGGCCAGCGCCACGTTGACCTGCAGGACGTCGAGCGAGTCGAGCCCCAGCGTGGAATCACTGCCAATCAGGCTATCGTCGTCGCCAATCGACGCCGGGTCGGTGTCCCGGTTGCAGGCCGAGACGATCAGTTTTTTCAGTTCGGACTTGAAGGCCGCATCATGCGATCCAGCGGGCATGGTGTCTCCGGAATCGGTTGGGCGTCAGCGTTGGCGCAAGCGCCAGCGGTAGCGCAGGATCGCCAGTGTAAAGCAGGCGGCGGCGAACGCCAGCAGCTGGCCGCTTTCCGCGAGCACCTCACGGATCCCGCCGCCGCGAATGAAGATGTCCAGAAATCCGTCCAGCCCCCAGGAGAATGGTGAGTAGAGGGCTATCTGTTGCATGGCCGGGGGCATCACGATCTTCGGCACCAGAATTCCACCCAACGCCGCCAGGACCAGCACCGTGGTGGCGCTGAGTGTGGTGGCCTGTTCCGGGGTGCGTGCGAGTGTGGCGATCAGCAGGGCAAAACTGATGGCCGCGAGGCTTGCGCTCACGCCCATCAGGGCAATGGCTTCGGGCGCATCACCGAGCGTCAGGCGGTCGCCACCGAGCAATGGCAGTCCCCACACGCCGAAGCCGAGGATCAGGATCAGCTGCAGCTGGTTGACGACGAAATACGGCAGGATCTTGCCGCCGAACAGAATCCACGCCGACACCGGCATGGATTGCAGCCGCAACAGGCTGCCCTGGGCGCGCTCCTGGATAAAGGTGACCGACAGCGGAATCGCCAGAAAGAACATGGCGAGCAGGGTCCACGCCGGGGCATTCTGCTGCACGGCCGTGGGCACCGGGGCGCGCCCGGAATCACTGCTCTCCGGTTCGTCATTGAGTTCCCGGAAAAGCTGGGGCGCCGCCAGGCCCGAGGCCGAGACCGCCGGTGTGCCGAGCGGGCTGCGAGCCAGCTCGGCAATGCGTTCACCGATCAGCTCCGCTTCGATGGCCCGCAATGCCCCGTTGGTGAACGCCAGCACCAGGCTGCGGTGATCGGCACGCACGCCGGGATCGGCCAGCAGCTGCACGGACACGGGTGCCGTCGGGCCGCGTGACGGGCCGCCCGCGCGCACCTGCTCATTGGCGCGCCGGCGCGCCTGGTCGGTGGCATGCGCCGGAATCACCAGCGCAAACCGGTAGCGTCCGTCACGGATCATCGTCGCGAGTGTATCCTCACCGGGTAGTGGCTTGTCAGCCGATTCGATCTGAAAATGCTGATCTCTTCGGAAGGCCTCGGTCAGCTTGTTGCCAATTAGTCGTCCATCGTGATCCACGACCAGTATGCTGAAGCGCACGCCGGCATGCTGGCTGAAGGCATCGCGCAGCGCCAGCGACAGAATGGCCACGAATATCACAGGCATCACGAACAGGATGACGAGGGCCTGGCGGTCGCGCAGGATGAGGCGAAATTCCTTGGACGCGGCCGTCAGCAGTTGTAGGAAACGGTGCATGGCGTCAGTCTCGCAGGCGCGTGCCGGTCAGTGACAGGAATACCTGCTCGAGGTTCATGGCACCAAGGCTGAGTGAAGCCAGCGGGACCTGTTTCTGTCGCAGTAGCCCGAGCAGTGCGTCCAGGGTGGTGTCGGGGTCATCGCTGTGCAGCAGGAACTGGCGAGGCGCGAACTCGGCCGCTCGCACTCCGGGCAGCTGACGCAGGGCGTTGTCGAGTGCGGCACTGATATCAGAACCGACATGCGCCTCGATGGCGCCACCGCGGTACTGGTGCAGCAAGTCCGGCACTGTGCCGCGCGCCAGGATGCGGCCCTGGTCGATGATCGCAATGTCATCGCAGAGCTGCTCGGCTTCCTCCATATAGTGGGTGGTGTAGATCAGGGTCATGCCGCCCGCATGCAGTGTGCGCAGGCTTTCATGGATGAAGTGTCGCGACTGGGGGTCGATCCCGACGGTCGGTTCATCGAGGATCAGCAACTGCGGATCGTGAATCAATCCGATCACGAGATTCAGGCGGCGTTTGAGTCCGCCGGAAAAGGTTTCGGCCCGCCGGTCCGCCAGTCCTTCGAGGCGGGCCATCTCCAGGCAGCGCTCCACACGTTCACGCAGCCGCGGTCCGCGCAGTCCCTGCATGCGTCCGAAGAAATTCAGATTCTCGCGCGCGCTCAGGGTGGGGTACAGCGCCAGATCCTGGGGCACCAGCCCCAGACAGCGTTTGACCGCCTGCGGGTCATCCTGCACATCCGAACCGGCGACCCGGACCGAACCCTGCGTGGGTGACAGCAGTCCGCTCAGGATCGAGATCAGCGTGCTTTTACCGGCGCCGTTCGGACCGAGCAGCCCGAAAAAGGCGCCGGTCGGGATCTGCAGTGACAGCTGGTCCAGCGCGGGATGCTCCATGCCGCGGTAGACCTTGACCAGTCCGGAGGTCTCGATAATCGGATTTTGCACGAGAAGTGAGGCAGGATCGTGGCGAAAGTGCGCAGAATCATAGCAAGGAATGCAGGCCGGCCGTAGCCGTCCGAGATGTTCCCTTGATGCGCCTTGGGACTTTCCCCGATAATGAGACAGAACCTGGTGTTTACCGGGTCACGCTGTTTCCCTGTGATGGAGTGCTTTTGATGTCTGCGCACGCTGTAACGTCCCGGGCTGCTGAAGTCATCGAGGCTGATGTGGCGGTGATCGGTGGCGGCCCGTCGGGTGCGGCCACGGCTACCTACCTGGCGCGTGCCGGCTACCGGGTGGTGTTGTTTGAGCGCGAACAGTTCCCGCGCTTCCGGATTGGCGAGTCACTGCTCCCGCTCAACCTGCCGATTCTCAAAGAGCTGGGGCTGGAAGCCGAGATGGAAAAGCGCTTCATTCGTAAATACGCGGCGAATTTCTCCGACCGCTGGGGTGCCCGTCAGTCGCGCTATCCGTTTGCGCGCGCCATCAATCGCAATCACCCGTATGCCTACCAGGTCGAGCGCGCCGAATTCGACGAGATGCTGCTCGACAATGCCGCGAAGAGTGGCACCCGCGTGTACATGCCGTGGGCGGTGCGCGAAGTCCTGTTTGATGGCGAGCGCGCCACCGGCGTGGTCGCCGAAGCCATGGACGGTTCCGGTTCGCTGACCGTGCATTGTCCGATGGTGGTCGACGCCAGCGGCCGCAGTGCCTTTCTGGGTGCACGCCTCGGTTTCAAGCGCGACATCAACCTCAACAGCCGTACCGCGTTCTACTCGCATTTCGAGGGCGTCACCCACGACCCGGGCGAACGCTCCGGCGACATCCAGGTGGTGTCCTTCCCGCACGGCTGGTTCTGGATGATCCCGTTCAAGAACGGCAACACCAGCGTCGGCATGGTGGTGACCGAGGAATACCTGCGACGGCGCGGCAAGATCGCGGCTGAGGCCATGGCCGCCGGCAGGCTGCCCGTGGTCGAGCACGACGGGTCGAATGAAGCGGTGGCCGGCAAGGCGGACGCCGCCAACGATGCGTTCCTGTGGCACACGATCGAGAACATTCCGTACGTTGCCGAGCGCATGAAAGGTGCTCAGCAGAAATTCCCGGCGCGCTCGATCGCCAACTTTTCCTACCGCATGGAGCGCTATGCCGGTCCCGGCTACGTCATGCTCGGCGATGCCGGCGCGTTTCTCGATCCGGTTTTCTCTTCAGGCGTGTTTTTGACGATGAAGTCGGCGCAGGTTGCCTCGAAGGCGATTGTGCAGAGTTTTCAGACCGGTGATTTTTCCGGTCGCCACCTGCGCCTCTACGAGAAACGCATCCGCGGTGCACAGAAAATCTTCTTCCGCTTTATTCGCGGCTGGTACGATCCGGCGTTCCTCGACCTGTTCTTCTATTCGAGCAACTTCATGGGCCTGAAGACCGCCATCACGTCGGTGCTGGCTGCCGACCTGTTCGATCCGCACCATCTGTGGAACCTCAAGCTGCGCATCAACCTGCTGTTCGCGCTCGCCAACCTGCACCGCCTGCGGGTGCGGCTGTTCCGGCGCGGCCGGTCGTACGTGCAACAGCTGCCGGTATAACCTCGCATGCGCATCCCTGTCGCTCATCCGGCGTTGCCCGGGCACTTTCCCGGACATCCGGTAGTGCCCGGCGTGGTGCTGCTGGACGCGGTCATCGCGGAATTGCCGCGCCATGCCGGCGCCGACGTGCGCGTCACCGGATTCCCGGCCGTGAAATTCCTGGCACCGCTTCTGCCAGAGCGCGAATTCGAGGTGTCGTTCACCGTGAAGCGCCCCGGTCAGGCGACGTTTGATGTGCGGGCGGACGGCACGAAACTGGTGAGCGGGACCGTCGCGTACGAGGCACGAATGCCGGACAGGGCAGGATGACGCCATGAGCCTGCACTGGATCAAGCAGCGNNTACATGCTGTTCGCGCGCGCCGGCGTGCGCGCCTCGCGCCTGTACCTGACGCGGGTGTTCGGACGGCCGCCGACTTGGAGCGAAGTTTTCCAGCATCATTTCGTGTTCGCCTCGGTACTGCTCGACCGTGCCTTTGTGCTGTCCGGGCGTCAGCCGGAGCTGGACATCTCCGAGCAGAATCGCGCACTCGTGTACAGCCTCGCCGATCAGGGCCGCGGCTGCCTGCTGCTTGGCGCGCACATGGGCAGTTTCGACGTCACCCGCAAGGTCGGGCAGGAGCACCGCCGCATCGAAGTCAACATGATGATGTACGAGGAGAACGCGCGGAAATTCAACACCGTGATCGAGAGCATCGGCGGGCGCAACCGCATGAAGGTCATCCGCATCGGCGAGGTGGATTCGCTGATCCGCGCCAAGGACCGGCTGGACCGGGGTGAGTGGGTCGGCATTCTCGCCGACCGAGCGGTGGACAGTGACCGCCTGATCCGCGCCCCGTTCCTCGGCGAAACCGCGACGTTCCCGGCCGGCCCGTTCCTGGTCGCGAGTGCGCTCAAGGTGCCGGTGGTGATGTTCTTCTGCCTGTACCTGGGCGGCAACCGCTACAAGGAGCATTTCGAGCTGTTCGCCGAGGAGATCACGCTCAACCGGAGTACCCGTGAGGCCGACCTCCAGAACTGGGTACGGCGCTATGCCGAACGGCTGGAGCATTATTGCCGGCTGGCACCCTACAACTGGTTCAATTTCTACGATTTCTGGCATCCTGTGTTATCACCAGCCAAACCCGCCCCCCGATCGGATGCCGAGTTACTGGACGGGGCTGTGGAAGGCAAGTCCCTGCATCCGTGACGCCGCTGGTGCTTTCCCACTTTACGGCCGTCAACGCGCTGGGGCGCGGGTCAACGGCCGTGTTCGACGCGCTCGTATCTGCACGTTCCGGTCTCAGTCCCTGCACGTTTGAGCAGGTGACGCTGGAGACCTGGACCGGCGAAGTCGCCGGTCTCGATGATTTCACGGTGGCCGAACGGCTGGCCGAGTTCGACTGCCGCAATAACCGGCTGGCACAGCTGGCGCTGGAGCAGGACGGATTCGCGATGGCCGTGGCGGCCGCCCGGCAGAAATATGGGGCTGCCCGGATCGCCGTGATCCTCGGCACCAGCACCTCCGGCATCCTCGAAACCGAGCATGCCTACCAGCGGCGTGATGCCGAGACCGGCGCCTTGCCGACCGGTTTCCGGTTTGCCACCACCCATAATCTGTATTCGGCGGCGGACTTCGTGCGCCGCACGCTCGAGTTGTCCGGCCCGGCGGCCATGGTGTCGACGGCCTGTTCGTCGAGCGCCAAGGTGTTTGCCTCGGCGGCACGGCTGATCTCGCTCGGCCTGGCCGATGCCGCGGTCGTCGGCGGCGTCGATTCGCTGTGCCGCAACACGCTGTACGGTTTCGCTTCGCTGGAACTGGTTGGACACGAACCGTGCCGGCCCTGCGACGCGCAGCGCGGTGGCATCTCGATCGGCGAGGCCGCCGGGTTTGCGCTGCTGGAACGGCCGGAGCAGGTCAGCGGACACAGCGGCGTCGCGCTGCTCGGAGTCGGCGAAAGTTCCGACGCCTATCACATGTCGACACCACATCCGGAAGGCGAGGGGGCGGCGCTCGCGATGCAGCGCGCCCTGGCGTCGGCTGGACTCGGTCCGGAGGCCATCGATTACATCAACATGCACGGCACCGCCAGCCAGGTGAACGATGCCATGGAAGACAAGGCCATCACGGTGGTCTTCGGCACGCACACCCCGGCCAGTTCCACCAAGGGCTGGACCGGTCATGCACTCGGTGCCGCCGGCATTACCGAGGCGGTGATCTCGGCGTTGTGCATCCAGAATGACTTGATGCCGGGTTGCCTCAACACCCGCGCGCTCGACCCAGTCTTCACCAGCCGCATCCTGCTCGCCAATGAAACCGGCCGGGTGCAGCGGGTGCTGAGCAATTCGTTCGGATTCGGCGGCAGCAACGCCAGCCTGATTCTCGGGGCCTGGACCTGATGCGCGCCTGGATCGATGGCGTCGGACTGTACGCCCCCGGGTTGGCGAACTGGGAGTCATCCATATCGGTGCTGCGCGGTGCGACGCCGTACGTCGCGACGACCGCGCCGAAGCTGGCCCCGTCACTGCTGCCGGCCGACGTGCGCCGGCGCACCACCGATCATATTCGCCTGGCCGTCGAGGTCGGCGCGCAGGCCATCGCGCACGCCGCCGCCGACGGCGCGCAACTGTGGAGCGTGTTCGCCTCGTCCGAGAGCGATGGCGCCATCACCCACAATATCTGCGAGGAAGTGGCCAAGTCGCCGCCGCAGGTGTCGCCGACGCGCTTCCATAATTCGGTCAACAACGCCCCGGCCGGATACTGGTGCATGGCCGTGCAGTCGCGTCAGCCGTCCACGAGCCTGGCTGCGTTCGATGCCAGCGCGGCCGTGGGCCTGCTGGAGGCCGTAGCGCAGGTCAGCACCGAGCGTACCGGCGTGCTGCTGATCGTGCATGACACGCCGTTGCCGGAACCGCTCAACAGCGCACGCCCGATGACCGCCATCTTCGGGGCCGCGCTGGTGCTGACCCCGCAGCCGACGCCGCGCAGCCTGGCGCAACTTGAACTGGCGATCGTGCCGCACGCAGGCGAGCCATCGCGTTTGCCGGATACCGCGCTCGAGGGTCTGCGCACCGGTAACCCGGCAGCGCGCCTCCTGCCGCTGCTCGCTGCACTCGCGCGCGGCAACGCCGAAGTCCTGCAGGTACCCTATGTGCACAGTCAGGCCTTGCAGATCTCTGTAGCGAAGCCATGAACCACGACGAGATTTGCGCGCGCCTGCCGCACGCCGGGCGCATGTGTCTGCTGGACCGCCTTGAACGCTGGGACGATGAGTCGATCGCCTGCCTGGCAAGCTCACACCGCGATCCCGGCAACCCGTTACGCACGTACAATCGCCTGCTCGCCGTGTGCGGGGTGGAGTATGCCGCCCAGGTCATGGCCCTGCACGGCAGCCTGTTGAGCGCTCCTGACACATTGCCCGTCATGGGGTATCTTGCCAGCGTGCGCGAACTGAAATTATCCATCGAAGACCTGTCTCAAGTGCCGGAGGATCTCCATATCCGCGCGCAGCGGTTGTCCGGCGACGACCTTGGGTTCATCTATGAATTCGAGATCCGAGGCGGTGACCGGACACTGGTGTCCGGGCGAGTCGCGGCGCGCTTGATGCCCGCTGGAGCCAGCACATGAAGCGGGCACTGGTCACCGGTGGCAGCGGCGGTATCGGCGCAGCCATCGCCCGGCGCCTGGCGCGCGAGGGATTGCACGTGGTTGTGCATGCCCACCGCAACCGCGATGCCGCCGACCAGGTCGCGGAAGACATCGTCAATGACGGCGGTTCGGCCGAAACCGTTGCCTTCGACGTGGCCGATGCGGCCGCCAGTGCCCAGGCACTCGAGGGGTTGCTGGAGTCCGGACCGATCCAGGTGCTGGTCAACAACGCCGGCATCCATGCCGATGCACCGTTGGCCGGGATGAGCCCCGAACAATGGCACCGGGTGGTGGACGTGACCCTGCATGGCTTCTATCACGTCACCCAGCCATTGTTGTTGCCGATGCTGCGGACCCGCTGGGGACGCATCATCAGCATCTCCTCGATCGCCGGCGTAATTGGCAACCGCGGACAGGCCAACTATGCCGCGGCCAAGGCCGGCCTGCACGGTGCCAGCAAATCGCTGGCGCTGGAGATCGCCTCGCGCGGCGTGACCGTCAATGTGGTCGCGCCCGGTATCATCACAACACCCATGGCCGAACAGGCCTTCAGCAAGGAACAGATCGAACAGCTGGTGCCGGTCAAGCGCGCCGGCACGCCGGACGAGGTGGCATCCCTGGTGGGCTACCTGGCTTCACCGGATGCCGGCTACATCACCGGTCAGGTATTGTCGATCAATGGCGGCATGGCCTGATTCAAAACGACGTGATCCGCTTCGCTGTTGTCATCCCGGCCTATAACGAAGTCGCCACCCTCCGCGATGTGGCGACGCGCGCGTTGCAGCAATGCACGGCCGTGATCGTGGTCGATGATGGCTCGTCGGACGGGACCAGCGAGGCTGTGGCCGGCTTGCCCGTGCAGTTGCTGCGCAACGCGCAAAATCAGGGAAAGGCCGCTGCCCTGTGGCGCGGTGCCGAGGCTGCGCTGGCGCTCGGGGCTGAAGTGGTGGTGACGCTGGATGCGGATGGCCAGCACGCGCCCGAAGATATTCCGCGGTTGGTGGCGGCGGCCGAACAGCATCCGCACCAGATCGTCATCGGTGCGCGGCTGGCCGATACCGGGGGAATTCCCCGCGCGCGCTTCATTGCCAATCGGATCGCGGCGTTCTGGGTCTCGTGGGCTTGCGGCCAGCGTTTGACCGACAGCCAGTCGGGGTTCCGGGTGTACCCGGCCGAGCTGTTTCGCACGCTGCGGGTGCCGCATGGCCGTGCGCGCAGTTTTGTGTTCGAGAGTGAAATCCTGATCGAGGCCGCGCGCCACGGCCACCGCTGCGTGCTCGTGCCGATTACCGCCTTGTACAAACCCGGTCTGCGCGCCAGTCATTTTCGTCCGGTGCTGGACATCGTGCGCATCACCCGCATGATCGCCTGGAAACTGGCGTCGCGCGGTCTGTATCTGCAAGGCCTCTACCGGGCGTACTTCCGCAAGGACGGCTGATGCGAAACCGTTGGCTGGCGTGTTGTTGGATGATCACCGGATGCTGGGCGATCGCCGTCCTGCCCGCGCAGGCCGCCACGATCGATCCGCTCTACCAGCCGGAGGCGATCCAGGTACCGTCCGGGAAAACAACGGAACAGGTGCGGCAAGTGATCCACAAGGTTACGAACGACAAGAATTGGGAAGTGCGCGATGTCGGCACCGGCCACATTGAGGCCCGGTACTTCAAGAAGAGCCGCCGGAACAAAGTGATTTCGGCCGTGATCGATTTCCATTTCGATAGCCGGGCGATCCGGATCAGCTATCGGGAGAGTGAAGGCCTCGACCACAATTCGCAGGACGGGACCATCGACAGCACCTACAACAAATGGGTCCGGACTTTCGAGAAGCGGCTTCGCAAGGCGCTGAACAGCTACTGAGCAGTTCCGGAATCTTCCCGCTAACGCGGCTCAGCCGTGTGCCGGGCGATCAGATCCAGTAGGCCGCCGTGGTCATGACTTTCGAAGTGAGCGCCATCAATTGTCGGGCCGGGACGGGCAGCTCGGCGGCACCGGCGCCCAATGCGGTCGTGGCATGGTGAGCTTCGTCGGCCTTCATCGTTTCGAGGATAGCGCGGTCGCGTGCATCCTGCTCCGGTAGTTGTGCCAGATGCGAATCCAGGTGGCGGATGACCTGACGTTCGGTCTCCACCACGAAACCGAGACTCCACTTGTCGCCGGCCAGCCCGGCGAGCGCGCCGATGGCGAACGAACCGGCGTACCAGAGTGGAGCGAGAATAGTGGTGTGGGTGCCAAGCTCGCGAATGCGATCTTCGGTCCAGGCCAGGTGATCGTTTTCCTCGACTGCCGCCTGTTCCATTTTGACCCGCACGGTGGGCAGTCGCGCGGTCAGCGCCTGGCCTTGATACAGGGCCTGTGCCGAAATCTCGCCGGCATGATTGATGCGCATCAGACGCCCGGCCAGTTCGCGTTCACTGGCGCTCAGCTCGGCCTCCGGCAGTGCGTCCGCCGGATTCGGGCGCGAGGGATCGGGCGCCGGACCAAAGGTCGTACGCAGGGCCTGATCGAGTCCCTGAACCAGGTGATCGAAGGGAGAATAGTGGCGGGTCGACATGCGTTCACCTTAGCGGAAGCGGTTGGCAGCTGACAAGCCGGATCCGGTCTCGGCACGCCGCAGCTGCCGCTCCAGCAACATCACTGGATGCAGAACCGGAATCGTCAGTTGCTGTTCGCGGATGCCGGCCGCCAGATGAAGCAGGCAGCCGATGTTGGCGCTGACCAGTACATCCGGCTTGAGTTGGGCCAGTGCTGCCAGTTTGGGCGCACGCAGTCGTTGTGCAAAATCCGGTTCCCGCAACGGGTAGCTGCCGGCGCCGCCGCAACAAATGGCATTCTCAGGCAGTGCCGTAATCTGCAGTTCTGGAATGCGCTCCAGCAAGCGATACACAGCTTGTTCGGTGCGCAGCCCGTTGCGCAGGCTGCAGGGATCCTGCACGGCAACGGTCTGTCGCAATGGTTCAAAACTGCAATCCGCCGGCATGTCCCGTTCGGCGAGGAAAGCATGGATATCAACGGCTGGTGTGCCCGCGAAGTCCTGTCCGGCCAGCACCGCACCGCAGCCACTGGCGAGTGTGAGGATGGTCTGTGCTCCGCTCTCTGCGAAGGCGCTACGATTTTGTGCAGCCATCATGGCTGCGCCGTCCTGGTCACCGGCTTCGCGGTACAACGCGCCGCAGCAGCCCTGTGGCGCGGGAACCACCACATCATGCCCGAGACGGGTGAGGAGCCGTATGGCTGCCTGCAGTGTCTCCCCATCCACCGCTCGTGCGACGCAACCCAGAAACAGTGCGACCCGCTCGCGTTGCCGGCCCTCGGCCGGATACAACGTCTGCCACGGCGGCATCGGCTTGAGTTCCGGCAACAGCGCTTCGGCCTGTTGCAGACCGAACCAGCGCATGACCCCGAGCGAGCGCAGCAGTTTCCGCACGCCAAATCGCTGCGCCACTCGCGCGATGGCAGTGAGTGGGCGCAGCCAATCCAGATGACGCATGAGAACAAGCAGCAGTCGTTCCCGCCGGCTTGTCCCCAATCGTGAGGCCAGCAAGCTGCGGCCGGCATCGAGGATGATTCCATAGTGAACCCCCGAGGGGCAGACGCGTTCGCAGGCCCGGCAGCCAAGACAGCGCGAGAGGTGCGCCCCCGCCTCGCGGGTCACCGGCAGGTTGGCGGAGGCCATCGCACGCAGCAGACTAATACGACCGCGCGGCGATTCGTTTTCATCTTCGGTGAGCCGATAGGTCGGACAGTGCGGCAGGCACAGTCCGCACAGCACGCAGCGATCGGCCTCGGCGAACGGGAAATCGATCTGGAGATGTGGAAGCGGCTGTTGCACGGTGGCGGGCATGATTGAACCGGCGTTATAGTGTAACGCCCGAAGGCAATGTGGTCTGCGCTGGTATGAACACTTTGAGCGATCCCTATTACCGGTATCACGTGTTTTTTTGCGTTAACCAGCGCGAAAACGGCGAACCCTGTTGTGCCGACAAGGGTGCCGCCGCCCTGCGTGATTACGCCAAGGCACGGATCAAGGGGCTGGGTCTCGCCGGTCGCGGCAAGGTGCGAATCAACCAGGCCGGATGCCTGGATCGCTGTAATCAGGGTCCGACCATCGTCATTTACCCGGAAGGAGTGTGGTACAGCTACCGGGACCAGCATGACATCGACGAAATCATTCACGAACACCTGCAGCACGGCCGGCCGGTGGAGCGGCTGCGTATCTGAATCAGCTATTCTGGAAAAGCATGCTCCGCAATGGGGCAGTCATCGC
>DKBE01000040.1 GCA_002451085.1 Proteobacteria bacterium UBA6908
GATACGTCCGACCCGCTGATGGCCGGCCTCAAGGCGAGTCCGCGTCGTGTCGAAGGTCGATGCAGCCAGTGCCGGTATTTCGACATCTGCGGTGGCAACACCCGGGTACGGGCTCACCAGCTGACCGGCAATCCATGGGCGGAAGATCCAGCCTGCTACCTGCATGACGACGAACTGGGCATCGAGCCCGGCAGTGAACGCCTCGCCAATCACCCGTATACGCGTCTAGGTACAGCCCGTTAATGCACTAGCTTGGTGGATCGTGTACGTGCTTCAATGACTGTAGGTTCCCCTGTGGAGTATTTGAACGTGAGCAAGTCCGGCCCGTGGATGTACGGTGTTTTCCTCATGTTCATGTCGACCCTGACCGCAGCGGCCGAGCCTCCATCAGTCGCCAAACTGTATGCGGAGCATTGCGCCAGCTGTCACCATGCCGAGCGGCTCGGGGCGATGGGGCCGGCCTTGTTGCCGGAAAATCTCGGACGCCTGAAACGTGACGAGGCGGCGCGCGTGATCCGTGATGGGCGCGTGGCCACACAGATGCCGGCGTTTCACGGCAAGCTGTCGAGCGACGCCATCCAGCAATTGGCGGCCTACATCTACACACCGCCGGCGCAGTTGCCGGTCTGGGGTGATGCCGAAATCCGGGCTTCGCACCTTCGGCATCTCAAGCCAGGCGAGAAGCTTTCCAGCCGGCCGGTGTTCAAGGTCAAGGACCCCCTGAACCTGTTTGTGGTCGTGGAGCTTGGCGACCACCACGTGACCCTTCTCGACGGCGACCGTTTCGAGCCGGTGACGCGCTTTGCCACGCGCTTCGCGCTGCACGGCGGNNCGCGCCGGCATCAACACCCGCAATCTGGCTGTGTCGGCGGACGGTCGGACTGTCATGGTAGCCAATACACTTCCGCATACCCTGGTCGCGCTGGATGCCGGTGACCTGAGTCTTCTAAAAGTCATTCCGGTCAAAGACGACAGCGGCAAGAGTTCACGGGTGTCGGCAGTCTACGATGCCGGTCCGCGCAAAAGCTTCATTGCCGCACTAAAGGACATCCCGGAAGTGTGGGAGATCCCGTGGAGCGACGACCACGAGCCGATCTATCCGGGTTATGTACACGACTACCAGATGGGTGAGGGAATCGCGGCCACGGGACCGTTTCCGGTGCGNNCAAGTAGTGAATCTCATCGTGGGTCGTAAGATTGCCGACGTCGCGCTTCCGGGTCTGCCACACCTCGGCAGTGGCATTAGTTGGGAACGCGACGGCACCACGGTGCTGGCCACGCCCAACCTCAAGGAGGGCGTGATCTCGATTATTGACATGAAGGACTGGAGGACCCTCAAGCGCATCGATACGCTTGGCCCCGGTTTCTTCCTGCGCTCGCACGAGAACACGCGCTATGCCTGGGCGGACAACATGATGAGCGCGAAGAAAGATACGATCGAGATCATCGACAAGCAAAAACTCGAGGTGGTGCGGTCCCTGACCCCGGCGCCGGGCAAGACCGCCGCACATGTGGAGTTTACGCGTGACGGAAAATATGCACTGGTGAGTATCTGGGAAATGGACGGCGCGCTGGTGGTGTACGACGCGCAAACGTTCCGGGAGATCAAGCGCCTGCCAATGAAAAAACCATCCGGCAAGTACAACGTCTACAACAAGATTACCCGTTCAGCCGGAACCAGCCACTGACAACGGCACCCGGTAAATCAATCAGGAAGTGAACAGGCCGATATACATCCCCGCCCAGGAAAGGGGAGGATCGCTGTATCGAGGTGAGGGTGGTGAATATTAACCCTCCCCGGAGCATTTTCCGGGGGTAAGGTACAGAATGCGTTACTGGCCGTTACCCGCTTTGTTTCTGGCGGTTGACGGAGTTTCGTCTGCTTGGCGCTCAAATGTGGCGATTTTATGCTGACGCATGTAGCGAACCACCTGCTTACGATTCAGCACGTCATTGGCTTCTTGATCGTCGGAGGCGGAGTTATAACGAAGCAACTGGCCAAGAATCACGGAAACGACGACTGAAGCGACAATCCACGCGAGAATAAACCAGCCGATATTTTCCATGGTCACCATGAGAGAATCCCTCTCTATATTGAAATCCCGATCGTCAGATTCCTCCTATCGCCGGCGACTTTCAAGCTTTTTCAGCCAAAAATGGCGATATTTGGCTAAATGGATGAATCGGGACGATAACCGGCCCGGTCAAATTCAGCCGTTTTGCCGTCTTTTTGGGTGGTAGTGGGTCGGAGACCGGGCTTTCAGTGCCCGTAGATTGTGACGGGTTGAAATCGGCGGGCGAAACCCCGAGCATGCAGGTCAATTCCACCAGATTAGGCGCCATGAATCCGGATCACGAAGTACGTAACGAACTCGAACAGAAGCTCCTGGACGCCCAGGATGGCCGTATCAGCAGTGATGAGCTGCTCGAAACACTGATGAGCTCACAGGTATTCATGCCGATCCAGGATGAAAAGCCGGCCGTGCTCAATGTCCAGCGATCCTCACGCGCGCAACCGCTCGTGCTCAATGCTGAAGACGGCACGCCGGTACTGGTGCTGTTTTCCAGTCCGGAGCGGGCCAAGGGATTCACCAGCGACTATCCGGGATACGGTGGCGGCCTGCTGACTGAATTCACCTGGGTTCTGGAAAAAATGGGTCGCGATTTCGGCATTGCCCTCAATCCCGGATCGGAAATCGGATTTGACATGGAACCCGAGACCGTCAACGAGCTGGTGGATGCGCTTGCCACGCGCGCCAAACACTGAGTCTCGCACTCAGGGCCCCGTTTCCCAGCGTGATCGGCGATAATCGCATTTTTACGCGATTGTCCGTGGATGCTGCGCCTTACTGAAATCAAGCTGGACCTGAACCACGATGCGGCAGCCTTGCACGCGGCGATCTTGCGCATGCTTGGCATTTCGGAAACGCAGCTGATTGCCCATCGCATCCGACGACGCGGTTACGATGCTCGCGGCGGCGAGATCCGGTTTGTCTACACCCTGGATGCCACGGTGGCCGATGAAGACCGGCTGCTGGAGAAGTTCCGTCACAGTCATCATATCCGGCGCACACCGGATGAAACCTATCGCTACCCGGTAACGGCGAGTCGCCCGCCACGCGAACGGCCGGTGGTCATCGGCACCGGTCCCTGCGGGTTGTTCGCGGCACTGTCGCTGGCGCGCATGGGCCTGCAGCCGCTGGTGCTGGAGCGTGGCCGGGCCGTGCGCAGCCGTACCCGGGATGTGTGGGATTTCTGGCGTCAGCGTCGTTTTGATCCAGCCTCAAACGTGCAGTTCGGCGAAGGCGGGGCTGGCACCTTCTCGGACGGCAAGCTGCATACCGGCATCAAGGATCGTGGTCACCACATTCGCCGGATACTCGAGGACCTGGTGGACTGCGGCGCACCGGATGAAATTCTCTATATCAGCAAACCGCACGTCGGCACCCTGCGGCTGGTGAAAGTGGTCGAAAACCTGCGCCAGCGGATCAGCGACGCCGGTGGCGAGATCCGGTTCGAATCACGCGTTACTGATCTCGAGATCACTGATCAGAAGATCCGGGCCGTGGTGCTCGAGAGCGGTGAGCGCATCGAGACCGCACAGGTGGTCCTGGCCGTCGGCCACAGCGCACGCGACACTTTTGAACAACTGCATGCGCGCGGCGTGGACATTGAGCCAAAGCCGTTTTCCATCGGTTTCCGTATTGAACACCCGCAGTCGCTGATCGACCGGGCACGACTTGGTCGTTATGCCGGGCATCCGCAGATCGGCGCCGCCGATTACAAGCTGGTACACCATGCCCGGAACGGCCGCACTGTCTACAGTTTTTGTATGTGTCCAGGCGGACAAGTCGTTGCGGCGACTTCAGAAGAGGGCCGGGTGGTCACGAACGGCATGAGCCACTACTCGCGCAGCGAACACAATGCCAACGCCGGTATCGTTGTTGGCATCACGCCGGCGGACTTCGGGAGCGATGACCCGCTGGCCGGGACTGCCTTGCAGCGCCGTCTGGAGGAACGGGCATTCGAGCTCGGTGGTCGGAACTACAATGCGCCGGCACAACGCGTCGGGGATTTTCTCGCCGGCCGGCCGTCAATCGGTCCGGGCGAGGTGATCCCGTCGTACACGCCGGGTGTGACCTGGACCGATCTGTCGGGCGCACTGCCTGAGTACGCCATCGAAGCGATCCGCGAGGCCCTGCCGGCCTTCGACCGCGAACTGCGCGGGTTCGCACTGCCGGATGCGGTGCTGACCGGAGTCGAAGTGCGAACCTCATCGCCGATCCGCATCCGGCGCGACGATCAGACTTATGAAAGCGTTAATGTGCGTGGACTCTATCCGGCCGGAGAAGGGGCCGGGTATGCGGGCGGGATCATGTCCGCGGCCGTGGATGGGATGAAGGTCGCCGAAGCGTTGGCCCGATCCGTCGTGACTCATGGTGAACCTGTATAATATGCGCTGCTGTCAGCACCCCGTTGTCACCTCATGACCCGATCCTTTCGTCGCCACATCACCTGGAAACGCCTGCGGCTCATGGCGCTCGTGCTGTTGCTGCTGGTGGCAGGTTTTGCCCTGGTGCTGGATTTCCGTGTCCGCGACGCCTTCGAAGGCAAGCGATTTGCGCTGCCGGCGCGATTGTATGCGCGCGCACTGGAGCTGTTCCCCGGCGAGAAACTCGGGCCGGAGACCCTGGTGACGGAGTTGAAGCGCCTCGAATACGCCGAGCACGACACGCCGGACCAGCCGGGTCAGTACCACCGGCGCGGTGACAGCGTGGAGCTGGTCACGCGGCCGTTTCACTTCTGGGATGGAGAGCAGGCAACCCGTCGTGTGCGGGTGTTGTTTCGCAGGGAGCATGTCACGGATATTGTCGACGCCCAGGAAGTGCCGATCACGCTGGTACGGCTCGACCCGGTATATATCGGCGGCATCTACCCGGCACACAATGAAGATCGTCTGCTGGTGCGTCTCCAGCAGGTACCGCCGGAACTCACCCAGGCCCTATTTGCCATCGAGGACCGGAAATATCGCGAGCACATCGGGATCGATCCGCGCGGAATGGCGCGCGCCGTGGCGACACTGCTGACCGGACGCGGGGTACAGGGGGGCTCCACGCTCACCCAGCAACTGGTGAAGAATTTCTTCCTCAGTCCCGAACGCACGCTCACGCGCAAGGCCACGGAAATTCTCATGGCCGTTCTGCTCGAGCTGCATTACAGCAAGGATGAAATTCTCGAGACCTACCTGAATGAAATTTATCTCGGCCAGGATGGCAACCGGGCGATCCACGGCGTGGGTCTGGCCGCACAGTTTTATTTCGGCAAACGGGTGGAAGATCTAACGCTGGCCGAGTCGGCACTGCTGGTCGGAATGATCAAGGGACCTTCAGTGTTTCACCCGCGCAAGCATCCAGAGCGGGCCCGTGCGCGGCGCGATTTGGTGCTGGCCGAAATGGCCCGATTGGAACTGGCAGAACCCGCGGCCGCGGCGGCCGCCCGCACAGCCTCTCTTGGAGTCATCGAGCGTCCGCCGGTCGGCACGACGCCGTATCCGGCCTTTCTCGATCTCGTCCGCCGGCAATTGCGGCGCGACTATGCCGAAGCCGATCTCCGTAGCGAAGGGCTGCGCCTGTTTACCACACTCGACCCGGTTGTGCAGTCCGCCGCGGAACAGGTGTTGGCCAGCCAGCTGGCTCGCCTCGATCGGCAGCGGAAAGCTACGGTGCCGCTCGAAGGTGCCGTGGTGGTGTCGGATGTGCAATCCGGTGAAGTGCAGGCACTGGTCGGCGGGCGCGACCCGCGCTTCGAGGGATTCAATCGGGCACTCGATGCACTGCGTCCGGTGGGTTCGTTGCTGAAGCCGGCGATATATCTGACTGCGCTGGCCGAGCCGGCACGCTATACGCTGGTCACGCCGCTGGATGACGGTCCGCTGCTTTGGAAAGAGCGGGGCGCACCGGACTGGAGCCCGGAAAACTACGATCGCCAACACCATGGTCAGGTTCCGCTGCGGCAGGCGCTGGCGCAATCCTATAATGTGGCCAGCGCGCGGCTGGGTCTCGAGCTGGGGGTGAATGCGGTCCACGAAACGATCCACCGCCTCGGGGTGGCTCGTGAACTCCCGCCGTATGCCTCCAGTTTGCTGGGTGCGGTCGAACTTGCCCCATTGGAGGTCGCACAGATGTACCAGACCCTGGCGGCCGGTGGTTTTCGCACGCCATTGCGCGCTATCCGGGAAGTGACGACCGCTGAGGGCAAGCCATTGCGGCGCTACGGTCTTTCGGTGGAACAGGCATTTGACGCCGCACCGGTCTACCTGCTGACCAGTGCACTACAGGATGTCGTGCGTGAAGGGACCGGAGCGGGTCTGCGCAACAGCCTGCCCGCCGCTCTGAATCTGGCCGGCAAGACCGGTACGACAGACGAGCTGCGCGATGCCTGGTTTGCCGGCTACAGTGGTGATCGCGTGGCGGTAGTGTGGGTCGGGCATGATGACAACACTCCGGCTGGGCTGACCGGAGCAGCGGGTGCCCTGCCGGTCTGGGGCGAATTAATGCGCCGGCTAAATCCCGAGCCACTGGCTCCACCCCTGCCGGATGGTGTCGAGCGTATATGGATTGACCCGGCCAGCGGATGGCGCGCAGACCGTGATTGCGCCGGTGCGATCGAGTTGCCGTTCTGGCGCGACTCGGCTCCGGAGGAGACGGCACCGTGCGCCGCGTCCACTTCCCGGAAAATTAAAAACTGGTTCCGCCGTCTCTTTGAGTGAAGTCTATACGGGTGTGCGTTATGCTCAAGCCCAGCGTTTACGAGAAAACCATGGTCATCTCGTTGTTGCGTAGTCTTCTGTTGGGTTTGCTGTTGTTCAGCAGCGCCTGCAGCCTGGTGCCCACAGCCGAGCCGCCAGTCTCGGACAATAGTGCCGTGCGCGCGCTCGTGGAGCAGGCAGTTGCCGAACGCGAAGCCGGCAAGCTGGCTGCGGCGGCCGCAGCGCTCGAACGGGCTTTGCGTATCGAGCCGCGCAACCCGCGGGTTTGGCAGGAGCTGGCGCGCGTGCGACTGGTGGAAGGTGATGCCGCACAGGCCGAACAACTGGCGGTGCGCGCCGCCACCTGGGCGGGCGACGACCGGTCGGTGCGCGCCGCCAGCTGGCGCCTGATTGCCGAGGCCCGCGCCACGCGCGGTGATCGGGCCGGTGCCGACGAGGCATTGGCTCGCGCTCGTCAATACGAACATTGAGTTGTGGTTGCAACCCCGCCGGGAACGTCTAGTTTATAAGGAAAAGGAATCCCTCTGCCGGGGGTAGGGTGCACCGCCGGCCTGACGACCATCATCACCATGCCCGCAGCAGTCTCCAGCAATGCCCTGCCGGTAAATTACCGGCTCGATGAGTACGCGATCCAGAGCGTGCTTGGTCAGGGTGGCTTTGGCATCACCTATCTCGCGCGCGATGCGCGGCTGGGCGCCATGGTGGCGGTCAAGGAATATTTCCCGCAGGCGTACGCGCAGCGCGACAAGACGCTCACCATCCGTCCTAACAGTCACGGCGGCGAGACGGCCGATGTGGAAAACTACAAGTGGGGGTTGCAAGAGTTCCTGAAGGAGGCGCGCGCACTGGCCCAGTTCAAGCACGCCAATATCGTGCGGGTGCTGCGCTTTCTCGAGGCCAACGGCACGGCCTACATGGTGATGGAATACGAGGAGGGCGAGAGCCTGTCCGAACACCTGGCCCACCACGGCGGGTTTCTGAGCGAGCCGGTGCTGCTCAATATCTTTCTGCCGATCCTGAACGGTTTGCAGGCCGTGCACGATGCCGGTCTGCTGCACCTCGACATCAAGCCTGACAATATCTACTTGCGGCGCAGCGGCCCGCCGATGCTGATCGATTTCGGCGCCGCTCGTCAACGCCAGGGCGGCCGCCGCAGCGAAAAGGTTGCACTCACGCCCGGTTATTGCGCGCTCGAACAATACCCGGGCTTCGGTGACCTGGGTCCGTGGTCGGATGTGTATTCGATGGGCGCCACCCTGTACCGCTGCATCGTCGGGCGGGAGCCGGTCGACGCCCGCGAACGTGTCCAGGGCATGAAAAAGCTGCACGTCGATCCGCTGATCCCGGCCACCCGTTTCGACCGTCCCCATTACAGTCCGCACATCCGGTCCAGCGTTGACGCCGCCCTGGTGCTCAAGGCGGACGATCGGCCGCGTTCCGCCCTGGCTCTGCAAAACGGATTGATGGGGAAGGAGTTGAGCGAATCGCGCAAAGCCGTGGCTGACAACGCCTACACGCGCGGTCCGGGATTTATCGGAGTGGTGCAGCCTCAGGACGAGCCGGGCAAGCGCAGGCGCTATATACCGCGCGGACCGCTTGAGATTGCTCTGGTGGTGATGGTGTTTCTGGCCGTGCTGGTGGTAGCGCCGATCAGGATCATGATGGCTTACGGAATGCTGAGCGAGACAGAATTATTGGATCATTTCGATCAGCTGCGCGGAACGGTGGTGGACAACGGAAAACTGGCCACGCGTTATGTCGAGGAAAATCTGTTCGGCATCCACCGTCCTCCTGAGTATGTTGCTTCTCCGACATCGCAACGCCATTCCGAACGTCGGTCGTTTGTTCCCCCAGCATCCGTAAAATCCGTTCCAGTGTTCAACACCGGTATGACGCTGGCATCAACCACTCCCCTGCCGGGAGTCGTGGTGTCTTTGGCCATGGTGAAGAATGGTGAGCAAGCAATGCTGGGATATGAGGATGGACGGGTGGAGATACGTGCGCTGTCCGGTACGGCAAAAGCGCGTCACCTGTTCATGGCCACGGGCGTGGCAAGCGCCGTCGCGGCCACGACAGACGGTGCGCGTGTGGCATTCAGCACAGGCGAGTACTCTATTCATATTTGGGACATGGAGAAAAACGTATTTCTCAGCGAACTGTCCGGTCATGTGGATGCGGTCCTGGCGCTCGCCTTCTCGCCGGATGGACGGCGGTTGGTTTCGGTCGGCCGTGATCAGAGTGCCCTGTTGTGGGATGTGGACAGCGGTGTGCTGTTGCACGATCTCAGCAAACCGTCGAATGAGCCGCTGGCCGCCACATTCTCTCCCGATGGCAATCTACTGGTCGTGAGTGACAGTGCCGGCGGTATCCGCTACTGGAACATGTCCAATCTTCGGGACATTGCCTATGTGCCGACCCGCGACGTCCCGGTTTATGCGATGGCTTACTCTCCGGACGGAAAATACTTTTCGCTCGGTGGTGAGCAGGGTTTTCTCGGGCTATGGCAGGTGGGTGGAAACCACGAAGATCGGGTGCTGGCCGGTGCACCGGATACGGTGCACGCACTGGCGTTCAGCCCGGACAGCAAATGGCTGATTGTCGCCGGCTCGGCGGCGGAACTGCAGCTCTGGAATGTCGAATCGGGGCAACCGGGCCCACCATACACGGGCGCGAATCATCAGACCTACGCGCTTGTTCTGGCTCCGGACGGCCGTCAACTGCTTGCCGCCGGCGCCGACGGTCAGCTGACGGTCTGGCATGAGCCGGCCAGCGCCATCAGCGCGTCAGCCAGCCCCGCGTCCGCACCGTGAGCGCGGCATATGGAAAGATCCAGGCCAGTGTGAAAAACGCAAAATACGAATAGGCGATACCGTACACGAAGTCGAACGATCGTTCGCTTCGCAGATAATACAGCGTGTAGAGCAGAGACATCAGGCCGATCACAAACATTACCCGCAGCAGCACCTCGGGATCTTCTGCGATACTGACCATCAGAAGACCGAGCGCCGCGTAGATCACCGGATAGCGCAGATTGGTAATGACAGTATCGACCAGGGCAATCGCGCGCCAGCGCCACGGCCGGCGCCAGACTACCCTGGAAAAGCGCAGTTCCTCACGTAAAAAACTCCGATCCCAGCGCAGGTACATCTTGCACAGTTGGCGGTAGTTCGTCGGCACGACCGTATGCACCACGGCCGAACGCTGATACACGGTGTCATAGCCCTGTTCGAGAATGAAATTGGTCATCGAGCGGTCTTCGCCGATATCGCATTTCACACCCAGGAAGGTCTGGCTCATCCAGCGGTCCAGTACCCGCTGGACGACTTCGGTGCGATAGGCCGAAAGCGCGCCGGGCGTGCAGTACACCGTGCGAAACACCGATTGCACCGCGCGCAGGAAATCAAACGAGAGCACGAATCGGACATGCAGCATGCGGGGTATGAATCCGGCTTCACGATTGTGCACGCCCACCTTCCCGGCCACCGCACCGACGCGCGGATCCCGGAATGGTCCGGTGATGGCGAGCAACGTATCGCGTTCGATCAGGCTGTCGGAGTCGATGGTGACAATAATCTCGCCGCGTGCGCGGCGGAATCCGGCTTCAAGCGCGGCTCGCTTGCCGCGATTCATGGCGAAATGCACGGCCGTGACCCGATCCGGATAACGGCTCGCCGCAAGTTCGATATGCTGCCAGGTGTCGTCACGGCTGCCGTCATCCACCGCGATGATTTCGATGCGGTCGCGAGGATAGTGGGCGGCGGCTACCGAATCGATGGTCTGAGCCACCATGGCACCTTCGTTGTAGGCGGGTATGACCACGGTCAGGAAGGGCGCAGACTCCATTGTGGCCGGGGCTGCCGGCCGGTAGCGATACCAGAGCAGTGTCCGGAACGCGAGTAGCACCATGCCCATGACCAGCCACAGTGCACTTGGACGAACAATCAATTGTGACCATTCGTGCCGTTCCACAATCTTGGCGACCGGTTCGAACGCATAGCTGACGATGCTGACGTACAAAATCGATCCTAAAAAAATCAGGATCGTGACGCGCAGCAATACATCCCAGGCGTCGGCAGGCATGGCACCGAGTATGGCGGCAGGGTTCTTGGCAGTAGACATTAGTTAAGGTATCAACCTGATAAGGATTCTGGGGGGGGGTGGACCCGGAGTTGGATGACCCAGTCTACAGAAAGTTCTACAGCCCAACGCCAAACCGGACCGGCGGCGTAGTTTAACGACCGGCGGTCCGGTAGTGAATGCCCGTCACGATATAACGGTGCTCGCCTCCGGGAAGCTGCACAAGTACTTCATCGTCCACGGTTTTTTTCAGCAAAGCTCGCGCCAAGGGTGAATCGATACTGATCCAGCCCTGATCCGGATCATACTCGTCGGGCCCGACGATCCGGTATTCAACCTCGTTTGTGTTCTCCGCTTCGAGCCTGACCCAGGCACCGAAGTAGACGCGGCTCGGGTCATCCGGCGGACGGTCCACGACGTTGAGGTCAGGGATACGTTTTTGCAGGTAGCGCACACGCCGGTCGATTTCGCGCAGCCGTTTTTTCCCATAGATGTACTCGGCATTTTCCGAGCGGTCTCCCTGGGCAGCGGCGTCGGACACGGCCTGTGTCACTTTTGGCCGCTCTACGCGCCATAAATGATCGAGTTCGGCGCGCAATTTCTGCAGGCCTCCAGGCGTAATGAGCTTTGAGCTCGGCGGGAGCGGGAGTCGGTTTCGTCCCATACGAATTCAGGTGGAAGATGAGGTCAGATCGCTGTGCTGCCGGAAACGCCCAACGCCTTGCCAGGACGTCCGTCATCGATGGCGGTTGCCAGGGGCGGCAGCGGACAATGCAACAAGGCGCAAATCACACGCAATAGTTCCGCCTCGGCGAGCATAATCTGGCGGTCGTGCAGAACAGTAATTGTGAGTCCTGTAATCAGCTCCTGCTTCACCATCGGCGGCAACTTGTCGAGCTTCAACAGGGCATGATCGAGCAGCTCGACCCAGGGATCCGGCGGCGTGTAGGGCGGGACATCCGCCAGCACATGGCGCATACCGGCTTCGTAAGCAGTGCGGGCGTCGTTTGTCTGGGCATGGCCGGACTGGGCGAGCAGTGAGAACAGCGTCTGAGCTTCATGTCGCAGTGTGTACAGCTTGGGTACGGCGCGACCCGGGACGGACTGGGGGGAGAGTGTTTCATTCAACTGCTGACGCAACAGGCGGCTCAGGGTGTAATCAAAAATCGTGGTAATCCCGTCGGCGCGCACCAGGTCATCGACCATGCCAATAAGCTGACGCAGCTCGAGGGGCGGGCGCCGGCGCAGTGCCGGAAAGGCCAATTCAAAGAGGGGTAAACGCTGGGCTCGGTCGAGCCGCGACAGCTGGACGGCGAGATTCTCGATATAGCCGAGCGGTGCCTGAGGCAGGCGCTCGCTGATTTTCTCCAGCTGCGCTTCGCGTATCGGACGATCGGCATGCAACAACATTGCCAGAACCAGATACAGTGCATCGTGCGATGAGTGCGCAGCATCCCTGAGCGTCGGTGTCAGGCCCTGCTCCAGTGCGGCGGCCGTCAACAGGGCCGCTTGGCCGGGATTGCCGACCATCGCCAACACCCTGTGCGGCGCAAGTCCGGCGATCTCGGACAGGGCCGGGAGCGGGGCCTCAATCTGCGGCGGAAGACTGGGGCGCATCGGTGCGAGTTGAACCTGCTTGAGGTCGGATGGATCGAAGCGCGGTTCCAGCCAGCGGATGCGTTCCAGCAGTGGCGGGTGGCTGGCGAACAATCGCGTGAATAACCCGCCGGGTTCGGCAATCAGCATGTGGCTGACTTCTTCCCCCTCGGCCGAGGTGATGGTAGCTCGCAGTGGCGACACGGCGATTTTTTTGAGTGCTCCGGCCAGACCGTGTGGATTGCGTGTGAATTGTACAGCGGCCGCGTCGGCCAGCCGCTCACGATCGCGGGAGACCGCCGCCTTGATCAGGTTTGCGGCCAGCACGCCGATGTAGCCGATCACCACCAGCAGCAGGCCAAAGAAGTATCCGGCCATGATCGCGCGACCGTCGCTTCCCGAACCGCGAGATTCAGCCACGGCCCGCAGTGTCATGCGGCCGGTGAGGGCGATTACCAGAATTCCGAAGCTGACGCCGAGCAGGCGCATGTTGAGCCGGGTGTCGCCGTTGAGTATGTGGCTGAACTCGTGAGCAATGACGCCCTGGAGTTCATCGCGCGTCAGGGATTCGAGCATCCCACGGGTGACGGCAATGGCGGCGTCACTGGGAGAGAAGCCGGCCGCAAACGCATTGATGCCGGCCTCACGATCCAGCACATAGACCTCGGGTACCGGCAGTCCGGCGGCAATGGCCGTTTCTTCCACCACATTCAGCAATTGCCGGTGCCGCGAGTCGTGCGAAGCAGAATCCACTCGCACCCCGCCGAGCAGACGCGCTACCGCGCCACCGCCCTGGCTCAAGCTGGCGATACGATAGAGGCTGGCCGCGCCGATGAAGCCTATGGTGATCACGCTCGTCCACAGCACGATCCGCGGATGCTGCTTCAGCCAGGTGGAGAACGGGATCAGGCCATCGAGTTGAATGGTGCCGTAAAGATAGAACGCCCCGAGCACCATCAGATTGGTGGCGATCACGATGCCGAGCACGGCAAGGATAAACAACAGCACCAGCATCGCCGACCGGCGACGGGCACGATGCTGCTGTTCGAAAAAATTCATGATGGCGGGGGATGTCGCCCGCCGTTATGTGAACGACACCTTTGGGACTTCGCGCTTGGTCACGTTCTCAATCTCGAGCATGGCCGCGGCGCGGAACTGGAACAGGTTGGCCACGACGCCGCTCGGAAACATTTCACAGGCGTTGTTGTAGTCCATGACTGAATCGTTGTAGGCCTGCCGCGAGAAGGCGACCTTGTTCTCGGTACTGGTTAGTTCCTCGGTGAGTTGCATCATGTTCTGGCTGGCCTTGAGATCCGGATAGGCTTCCGCGACCGCCAACAGACGCGATAATGCACCGGTCAGTGCGGTTTCGGCCACGCCAAGCTGCTGAATGGCCTGGGTGCTGGCTGGATTGGCCTCGGCGGCTTTCAGGCCAGCCATGGCGGTGTTGCGTGCCGTGATCACCGCCTCAAGTGTCTCGCGTTCGTGCTTGATGTAGCCCTTCACGGTTTCGACCAGGTTCGGAATCAGGTCATGGCGCCGGGTGAGCTGCACATCGATCTGTGCAAAAGCATTCTTCACGCGGTTGCGCAGAGTCACCAGCCGGTTGTACAGGCTGATTACAAAGACAATGGTTAACACTACGAATGCCAGCACGATCCAGCCGAACATGACTCCCCCCTTGATTTTGTAACAGAATTTAAGATTCCCTACCGAGTATAGCGGCTGGGTCCGATGGCGTCAGGTGTGGTAGAGCGCCAGTATCGCGGGCAGGGCCTGTGGCAGGTGGTCGAAGCGGTGGCTGCCGCCTGGGTACAGCAGAGTCTGGCCGCAGCCACGGTAGGCGGTCTTCGTCTGATGTGAATCAAGAATCTCGTCGCCGGCATCCAGCAGCACCAGTGTCGGCACCCTCGAATTGCAGGGTTCAACACGGTATTCGCGTAACGCTACAACGTCGTCCACTGTCAGGATCGTTTCGCCGCCGGTGGCTTCGTTCCGGTAGTGGCCGGAGTGGGCGGCCAGGGATTCGTCCGGTCGCAGCGATGGATTGATCAGCACCAGTGTTGCTCCGAACTCGGGCGCCAGATATTGCGCCCAGAAACCTCCCAGCGAACTGCCCATCAGCATCAGTTTTGAGTCCCGCGGATTCTCACGCCGCAGTCGCGCTATAAACTTGCGCAACTCGCGCACCGCCTCGCGGGCGCGATGTGGCGTGTACGTGGGAGCGAACACCACGATCGGCGCCAGGTGTTCGCGCAACCAGATGGCCTTTTGGGAGGCGCCTCCGCTGTTGAAACCGTGCAGGTAGATGATCATGCCGGGTCGAGGGTTCTTCTGGTAGCATTACTTCATCACAGGGGAAGGTCCATGGCCAAGAAACGGCTCTACCGCATCCAGTTTCACAACCAGGGCAAGGTGTATCAGATCTTCGCCCGGCGTGTCAGCCAGGACAAGCTCTACGGTTTTGTCGAGGTCTCGGGGCTGGTATTTGGTGACAACGCCGGTCTCGTGATCGACCCTTCGGAAGAGCGCCTCAAGTCGGAATTCGAGGGGGTGGACACCACCTATATCCCGATGCACGCCGTGATCCGAATCGATGAGGTCGAAAAGCACGGTTCCGCCAAGATTCTCAATCTCGAAGTGCCGGACAGCAACGTCATTCCCTATCCGTTCGGGCCGCCCGCGGCTCCGAAGAAGGACTGATCAGGTTCCGGGACTCTGGAGTAGGGCCTTGAGATCCTGTTGTATCTCGCGGCTGTGGGTCGAGGCCTTTACATCGCGATAGATCTTCGCGATGCGCCCTTCGGGGTCAATCAGAAACGTCTGGCGTTTGGCGAATTTGAACGGGCCGAACGACGTCAGGCTCTCGTAGCGCCTTGTCACCTCGCCCGTTCCATCCGTGAGCAGTGGAAATGGCAGGCGGTATTTTTCGGCAAACTGCGCGTGACTCGCGCTGTCATCCAGGCTAACTCCAAGGATTTGCACGTTCATCTTCCGCAGGGTTGGCAGGTCATCGCGGAAATTGCAGGCCTCCGTGGTGCATCCGGGGGTATCATCCTTTGGGTAAAAATACAGCACGACCCAGCGGCCGCGGTAATCATCGAGCCGCACACTGTTGCCCGCCTGGTCGTTCAGTGTGAATCCCGGCGCCGGTTGGCCGACGTCGAGCCCGGCCGCCTGGGCGGTGTGCAGCCCGAAGAGTGTCAGCAGTCCTGCCAAGCCGCGTCGGCTCACGACGGATATCCTCCTGACCGGATCAGGCCATGCCGCGCACAAACCAATAGATCGTTCATTGAATCAATGGCCGGGATGGTAGAACCATTTCGAATCATACGCTGATCCTCGTGCCCGTGAGAACCGCCGCCAATAGTGACCGGGCGCTGTCGGGTGCGTAAGATGCCGGCAACCAGAACCCGTCGATCAGGATGCGCGATACAACCACCAAACTCCGGTTTCCCTGGCGTGCCGGCAACCATTTCGAGCTGCTGCTGGACGGTCGCCATTATTTTCCGCGCATGCTTGAGGCTATTGCCATGGCACAGTCCAGCGTGTGGCTGGAGATCTACCTGTTCGAGTCCGGCACGGTTGCCGACCGCTTCATCGACGCCATGGTGAGTGCCGCGCAGCGCGGGGTGGACGTGCGTGTGCTGGCCGATGACTACGGTGCCACGGATCTGCGCGTTCGAGACCGCGCGGTGCTCACCGCCGCCGGAGTGAAATTGGCCCTGTACAATCCCCTGAAGTGGCGTAAATGGTTTGGCAATCTGTTTCGCGATCACCGTAAGTTGCTGATCGTGGACGAACAGGTGGGTTTCGTAAGCGGCACAGGCATTACTGACGAATTTGATGATCCGAAGCGTCCGCAGCGCAGCTGGCGCGAAACGGCGATCCGCGTGGCGGGACCGGTGCTGGTCGACTGGCTGGCGCTATACGTGCAGGTCTGGCGCGAGCATCACGCCGAACCCATTCCCGACCCGATACGGACTCCTGGTCCGGGCACAGACGGGATGTCGGGGCGAGTGGCTGTCAGCGCCAGTCTGCGCGAGCAGGATATCCGCCGCTCGCTCTTTAACCGGGTGCGTGCGGCCGGGCGCCGTGTGTGGATCTCCACGGCCTATTTTGTTCCGTCCCGCAAACTGCTGCGCGCGCTCAAACGCGCCGCACGCCGGGGAGTCGAGGTGCGCCTGCTGCTGCCCGGACCATACACCGATCATCCGGCCGTGCGCCACGCCGGCCGCCGTTTTTATGGCGGCTTGCTACGCGCCGGGGTGCGGGTGTTTGAATACCAGCCGCGCTTCCTGCACGCGAAAAGCATTCTGTGCGACAACTGGGCGTCGGTCGGTTCGAGCAACTTCGACCGCTGGAACCTGCGTTGGAATCTTGAAGCCAACCAGGAAGTGGATGATCCGCGGTTTGCGGCATCGGTGCAGGCGATGTTCGAAGATGATTTTCGGGACAGTCTCGAAATCCATCACGATGACTGGCAGCGACGCGGCTGGCGTCCACGGATTCGCGAGCAATTGTGGGGCCGGGTCGACATGCTGCTCGATAGTCTCGGGCGGCTGCGTGGTGTGCGCATGAAATAGGCAGTGACTCGCCGTGACGGTGACTAGGGTTGACCCACTCTTCGGAATTCGTGGCCCGAATAACGCAACAGTTCGCGGCCGTCGCGTTGCACGATCCGGATCGTATCCCCCATCAACCAACCGCTACCCTCCACGACCAGCTCGGTGTCGGAAACCGGACGTAATGGCACATCGGCAAGCAGACCCAGCCAGCCTGGCACCTTGTAGCGTAACGTCAGCAAACCGTCNNAGCCAGGCCGGGGAGAGGCGGACCGGTGCAATGCGCTCGCCAAACCGGTAGGCGGTATGGCGGTAATACGCCACCACCAGATCGCGACCACTGACCGGCGTCGTGGTCAGCCGGACTTCCTTTAAGGTCGAGATCGGTATCGGAACCAGCCCGAGGAAATGATATTCCGGTGCCAACAGACCATTTGGTTGCGGAAATAGTTCGATGGTGGTGCCAAGGGCCTGAGCCCGATAGCGGTGATTCACGGCCCGCACCGAGATGCGGCCGATCAGGCTGGCATAATGACCTTCGATCTTCGCCCGCACGGATGGTGGCTGTTCAGCCACCACTCCTGTGCGGACTGTGGGCTCCAGTTTCGGCAACTGGCGATGTTCCAGCACCAGTTCCATCAGGCGCTCACTGACCTTGTCAACCACACTGGTCGAACCGGAGCTGTTGGTGAGGATGATCACACCGAGTTTCTGCTCTGGCAGCAACAGGATGCGGCCACGCGAAAACGGGCTGCGGTTATTCAGCCAGGCCACGGTACGCGCCTGTGGAAAGTTGATCCCGGACAGGTACCAGGCAATGCCAACGTGGTTGTCGAGATCGAGTACGACCTTTTCATTCTGCACGCGCAGCATTTCCTGAAGGCTGCGTGGGCTGAGCAACGATCGACCATCCAGTTTCCCCTGGCCAAAAATCATCTGCACCAGGCGCGCGAGATCCGTCACGCTGCTGCTCAGGCCGGCGGCCGGTACGTCGCGCACGGTCTGTGACAGGATGGGCTTGTCCTGCCAGTAGTGCATGGCCAGTGCCGGCGGCGGGCTGAAGCCGGAACCCGTCATGCCCAGTGGCGTGAGCAGACGGTCCTTCAGGCAGGTGGCGAAATCCTTGTGGCACAACACCTCGATCATCCGGCCGAGCACATCATAGCCGGGGAAGGATGGCGAATAGACCTGATCCGGTGGTGACGCCGCGTATTCCTCCCGCAACCGGGCCACGAAGGCGGCCAGCGGTTCCGGCTTTGGCGTCCACATGCCGCGGAAGTGCATGGCCGGCAGGCCAGCGTGGTGCGTGAGCAACTGGCGCACGGTAATCGCCCCGGTGGAGGGATAGCGTGAGCGGATCGAAAACTCCGGCAGCACCTGTCGAATTGGCTGATCGAGCCGAATGGCACCCTGCTCGACAAACTGCAGCACAGCCATGGCGGTGAGGAGCTGCGCCAAATCGCCTGCGGCGTAGAGTGTGTCGGGTTTCGCTGCGAGGCGTCGCTCGCGGTCGGCGTAGCCAAAGCCTTCCGCCCACAGCACCTTCTGATCGTCCACCAGGGCCAGGCTCAGCCCGACTGTGTCGCTGGCATCCATCTCACTGCGAACCAGTTCACTGATCGCGGCGCGTGTCAGGGCCAATGGATCGGATGGTTCGGCGGCGCCGGCAATGGGAAAGGGGCCCGGCAACAGAACCAGGATCAGCAGGCAAGCAGAGACCAAACGGAATAGGGGCATGTCGTGCTGGCCGAGAGAAATCGACGATGGCCAACTAGTATAAACCGGTTCCCCGCCTGTCCGGACCACCAGCTGTTGTTGGATCGCCGCTTGGCATCAATTCGACGGCCGTTCGCCCATGATTAATGGGTAAACACGCTGAACAGGATGCCGATAGCGGAGAAGAAACACACGGTCGTGGCAATATCCACGAGCACGTCAATGATGAACTGGCGGGTAATGCCCGACCAGAAGCGATAGGCGGCTGTACGCTGGTAGGCGGGTTCGTCTTCACCTGCGTAGCAATACCAGTTCGCGTACTTGTTGAGTCCGGCGATCAGGATCTGCAGAGCAACCCCTGACAGGAACAAGGCCACCACGAGGCGCACTTCGCCGGCAACGATCAGTGCGGTCCGGAGCTTTTCCTCCACCAGCAACAGTGCCAGTCCGCCGATTCCGAAGGCCACGAACCACGAACGCAAGATGCGGTTGTATTCGGCGTAGCTCTGGAAATAGGCGTGAGCCGTGAGGTTTCCCTTTTTTTCTCTGGCCATGATAAATTTCCTCGTGATGGTGAGGTTACACAACTGCACCGGGTCCCGACAATGTTGTCATCGGGCGTGATTCCCGCAACCGGTTTCCCCCAAGGTCCATTGATAATGAAGAAGTATCTGGTCATCTCCGCGCTCGGCAAGGACCGGCCCGGTATCGTCAACCAACTGTCACGCGCCATTCATGAGGCCGGCTGCAATATCGAGGACAGCCGCATGACCGTGCTCGGCGGCGAATTCGCGCTGATGTTGCTGGTCTCGGGCGTGTGGAACGCCATTGCCAAGCTCGAAAGCCAGGCAAAGGTGCTCGAAGCCAGGCTGGAATTGACGCTGGTGACCAAGGCGACGGAACCGCGCGCCACCAAGACCGCCATGGTGCCATACATGGTGGATGTGATTTCCATGGACCATCCCGGCATCGTCAGTGATGTGGCCGAGTTTTTCTCGTCGCGCAATATCAACATCGAAGACCTCAGCACCTGGACCTATGCCGCCGCGCACACCGGCACACCGATGTTCTCGATGAACATGACGATCAGCATTCCGGCCGAGGTCAACATCGGCCAGCTGCGCGACGAGTTCACGCGTTTCTGCGACGGTCTCAATCTCGAC
>DKBE01000059.1 GCA_002451085.1 Proteobacteria bacterium UBA6908
ATTTCCTTGCGGCCCCAGGCGGCCAGGGAAATGTCGGCGACTTTATAGTCGGTGAACTTCGGATTGACGACAGCAGACATGGTTCAGCTCCTCATAGAAGAAAATGAGTGAGCGCCGTTGCAAACTCTCACGAAGTGCCGAGCCTGGCCATGCAAGTGCATGGTTGCAACGCTCCTCGGATCTCCGGGCCCGCCGGCACCGTGCCGACGGGGTGAAACCAGGACAGGCGGCGCCACCGCGCGACCCGTCGTTATGTAAGACTTAAAGATACACTATTTGGCGCGCGCCTTGCTGCCGGCAGCAGCGCGCAGGGCGGCGGCCTTGTCGGTACGCTCCCAGGTGAACCCCTTCTCGGTGCGGCCGAAATGGCCGTAGGCCGCGGTCTGCTGATAGACCGGCTTCAGCAGGTCGAGCATCTTCACGATGCCCTTCGGGCGCAGGTCAAAGACCTCCTGCACGATGGCAGCGATCTTCCGGTCCGGCAACACACCGGTGCCGAAGGTATCGACATGCACCGACACCGGCTTGGCAATGCCGATGGCGTAGGCAATCTGGATCTCGCAGCGCGCGGCGAGGCCGGCGGCGACGATGTTCTTGGCNNTAGGTATCGACGATGATCTTGCGGCCGGTAAGCCCGGCGTCACCGACGGGACCGCCGATCTCAAAGGCGCCGGTCGGATTGATGAAATACTTGGTCTTCCGGTCGAGCCACTTTTTGGGCAGCACCGGCTTCACGATCTCTTCGATCACCGCTTCCTTGAGTTTCTTGTGCGAGATGCCCGGCGCGTGCTGGGTGGAGAGCACCACGGCATCGATGCCGACCGGTTTATTGTCGACGTAACGCACAGTGACCTGCGACTTGGCGTCCGGACGCAGCCACGTGAGCTTGCCTTTCTTGCGCACGTCGGCCTGACGCTTGACCAGGCGATGCGACAGCGTGATCGGCATCGGCATGAGCACATCGGTCTCGTTGGTGGCATAGCCGAACATCAGGCCCTGATCGCCGGCGCCTTGATCGAGATCGAGGCCCTTGCCGACATCCACGCCCTGGGCAATGTGCGGCGACTGCTGGCCGATGGCGGTCAGCACGGTGCAGGAATCCGGGCCGAAGCCCATCTCGTCGCTGTAGCCGATCTCGCGCACGACCTGGCGGGCGACCTTTTCAAAATCGATCCTGGCGGTGGTGGTGATTTCGCCGGCCAGCACGATCAGGTTGTTCTTCACCAGGGTCTCGCAGGCGACGCGCGCGGTCTTGTGCTGCGCGAGGATTGCATCCAGTACCGCATCCGAGATCTGGTCACAGACCTTGTCGGGGTGGCCTTCGGAAACGGATTCGGAGGTGAAGAGGAAACTGTCAGCCATTGCGGATTGTCCTGGTTGCCGGGGGTGCCGAAAGGCCGCGAAGTTTAGCAAGGATGGCCGGGTTTGGCATCAATCCCCGTTATTTGGCGGTGTCAGCACTGCTCCCAGGGCAGCCCGTGGAAGCGCCAGCCGCCGATTGTGGAGCGGTGGTGCCGGTCGTCGAGCGCCCCCTCGAAGCCTTCGGAGACGTTATAGACCTCCTTGATTCCGGCCTTCATCAGGACATCTCCGGCCTCGAGCGATCGCACGCCGCTGCGGCAGATCAGCACCACCGGGGCGGCGCCATGCTGGCCGCCGAGCATGGCCTGGCGAACCTGGGTCACGAAATGGGGGTTGATCTGCCAGTCCGGCTCGTCGATCCACGGGATGTGAATGGACCCGGCCGGATGGCCGACAAATAGATACTCCATGTTCGAGCGGACATCCACAAACAGCGCGTTGGGGTGGGCCTTGAGGAACTCGAAGGCCTGCTTGGGACTCAGTGTCTTGACCTCGCTCATCTTCCCCTCCGCGGCCCGGCGACCATCAGGCATACTCCCTATTATGGTCTTTACTGCCCCAACACCCAACCCGGCATCGGCGGCCCGGCCGATACGGCACAAACCGCCCAAGCCGCTGTTGCGGCTGGCCGGCCAGGCGATCGCGGACTATCAGATGATCCGTCCGGGCGACCGGCTGCTGCTCGCCGTGTCCGGTGGCAAGGATTCGCTGTCGCTGCTGCAGGTATTGCTCACCCTGCAGATCAAGTCACCGGTCAAGTTTGACCTGGCGGCCGCCACCGTCGATCCGTGCATCGATGGCTACGATCCTTATTATCTGAATGACTACATCAAGGGTCTGGGCATACCTTACTACTATCGCCGCCAGGCGGTGGTGGCGCGTGCGCTCAAGACCATGCGCGGTGACTCGTTCTGCGCCTATTGCGCGCGCACCCGTCGCGGCATTCTTTACGACATCTGCCGCACCGAAGGCTACAACGTGCTGGTCATGGGCCAGCACCTCGACGACCTGGCGGAATCGTTCCTGATGCGCGCCTTCCACAACGGCAGGCTCGACACCATGAAGGCCGCCTATACCGTTGATGCCGGCGACCTGCGCGTGATCCGCCCGTTCGTGTATGCGCGTGAACGCCAGTTGCGCGACTTTGCCGAACGCGCCGAATTGCCGGTGACACAGGACAACTGTCCGGCCTGCTTCCGTATTCCCACCCAGCGCCTGGCCATGAAGCAGCTTTTGGCCGCGCAGGAAAAAGATCACCCGCGATTGTTCGACAGTCTCTTGGCGGCGATGCGGCCACTGATGGGCGAAGTGCCGGCGCCATGGCCCAGGGATCGCTGACCGCCGCAGGCAATTCGACAGTTGTGGCACAATAACCGCCGACTTTCCCGAAAAGCGGAACATGTCCGACCAACCCCACGCCACCGGCATTGCCACCGAGAATCCGACCGAGGCCCTGCCGCGGCGTTTTCTGGCGCCGCGCTACTGGGGCGTGTGGATTGGTATGGGTCTGTTGCGGTCGCTGTTGCTGTTGCCGCAGCGGTGGCGGGTGGCGATCGGCAGCGGACTCGGTGACCTTTACCGCCGCTTCGCGAAGCGCGCCCGCTATGCGGCCGGACGCAACATCGAACTGGCGTTTCCGGAACTGAATGCGTGGATGCGCGAGGACCTGGTGCACCGTCATTTCCGCGCCTTTGGCGCGGCGATGATGAGCGTCAGTCTCATTTGGTGGGCGTCGGCCAGGCGGTTGCGTTCACTGGTGCGCTTCCGTAACCGTGAACACTACGACCGGGCACTGGCCGAGAACAAAAAGATCATTCTGCTGGCACCGCATTTTCTCGGGCTCGAGGTGGCCGGCGTGTTCCTCGCGCACGAGCGCCGCATCATCAGCATGTACAAGGAGCCGCGCAATGACCTCGTCGACTGGCTCATGCGCCGCTCGCGGCTGCGCTTCGGTGGCGCGTTGTTCGAGCGCGACTCACACCTCAAGGGGTTGATCCGCCTTATTCGCTCCGGCTATCCGTTCTATTACCTGCCGGACCAGAATCCCGGCGAGGCGAGCCACGTGTTCGCGCCGTTCTTCAATGTGCCGACGGCGACGCTCACGGCATTGTCGCGTATCGCGCGTCTGACCGATGCCGTGGTCATCCCGTGCTTCACGCGGCTGCTGCCGAAGGGTGACGGCTACGAAATCATATTCCATCCACCGCTTGCCAATTTCCCGAGCGGCGACGACCTGGTCGATGCCGCGGCCATGAATGCCGCCATCGAATCCGGCGCGCGCGAGATGCCGGAGCAGTACATGTGGACCTACCGGCGCTTCAAGCAGCGCCCGCCGGGCGAATCCCCGCTTTACCATGGCTGAGACGACCACCGAATACACGGCGCGCGATTTTCTGCATCCGCGCTACTGGCCGGATTGGCTGGCGCTCGCGTTCCTGCGGCTCGTGGCGCTGCTGCCGTTGCCGCTGATCGCCGCGGTGGGCGCCGTGCTCGGCGAGTTGTTCTACTACCTGATCCCACGTCGCCGCCATATCGCCACGACCAATATCCGCGCCTGCTTTCCGGAGTTGTCGCCGCGCGCACAGCGCCGTCTGGTGCGCGCCCATTTCCGCAGTTTCGCCCAGGCAGCCCTCGCGACGCCGATCTCCTGGTGGGGTTCGGAAAATCGCATGAAGCGCCTGGTGCGCACACCCGGTAAGGAACACTTCGACCGGGCGCTGGCGGAGAAGCAGCCGGTGATTTTGCTGGTGGCGCATTTCGTGGCGATCGAGGTCGCCGGCATGGTGCTGGCACCGGATTACTTCATGATCGATATGTACAAGCGGCCCAAGAATCTGTTCTTTGACTGGCTGATCCGCACGCGACGCACGCGTTTCGTGCCGCGGCACGGCGGCCTGCTCATCGAGCGCCGCGAAGGCATCAAGCCGGTGATCCGCGGCCTGCGGAAGGGCGGATCGTTCTATTATCTTTCCGATCAGGACCAGGGGCGCGACGGCGCGGTGTTCGCGCCGTTCTTCGGCGTGCCGGCCGCCACGCTGACGGCGTTGTCACGTCTCACCCAACTCACCGGCGCGGTGGTGATTCCGTGCTTCGCCAGGCAGCGGCCCTGGGGGCAGGGTTATGAGCTGATCTTCCAGCCGCCGCTGGAACATTTTCCGAGCGACGATGTGCTGGCCGACACCACGCGCATGAACAAGGTCATCGAGGATGCGGTTCGCACGATGCCGGATCAGTATTTCTGGTCGCACCGGCGATTTAAAACCCGCCCGGAGGGTGAGGCTCCGTTTTATTGACGGCGAATGCCGCCATGCCCCGACGTGACCGGGCAGGGCATGCTTTGTTGTAATACTTCTGCTCGCTGAAATTCCCCCGATTTGCATCAATAAAAGTAAAGAAAGTCTGTCATTGCCCGCGAGCGGCATGGCGGCATGGTTATTGCTATCGAGAAGCTGGGCGGAATGGTCGTCCAGGCAATCACTTGAGTGGTCGCGTATCCCGGGTTGGGAGCGATGCTGAAGTGATTGCACCCATCGTAGACAAGATCATCGGAGAGCAACAATGCAGAACGTGGGTAAAAGTTTTATGTACGCCGCAGTGGCGGCATCCCTGGCCCTTACCGCGCCCCTGGCGACGGCGATGGATGCCATCGGGGTGGGTGTGGGTCTCATCAACAATGGTGGTGGTGAAAGTGCTGGCGGCTATGGCGTGTCGTTGCCCATGCGGTTCGGAAATATTTCAGTCGAGCCGGAACTGTCCTTTTATAGTGGTTCGGGTGACAACACGTATCCAACATCTCCGACAAATAACAACAGCTCTGACTACCGACAGTACAGCCTCGAGACCGGTGTTTATTTGCGCCAGCAAGTGCTGCCTTCCCTCGAGACCTACTTCGGCGGTCGCGTCGGTTACACAAGTTATGAATCATCCAACGCGTACGTTTCTGGTACGAACTATAAATATGAGAGTTCCGGTTACTACATTGGCCCGACACTCGGGGCCGAATACTTCTTCAATAAAAACTTCAGTCTCGGCCTCGATGTGTCGCTGATCTACAGTTCAATGAAGTATGAGAGTGGAACGAACGGTGTCGTGGATTACAAGAACGATTCTAACGTAACGTCCTATCAAACACGTACGCGGCTTAGGTACTACTTCTAAAGGCTAACGAAATACCGTTATCAGGTCGGCCCGGGCGCGAAACAGGCGCGCCCGGGCCCGGCTTGTTCTTGAGTTATCCTGCCGCTCACAGCGGCTTCTGCAGGCGCTTCAGAAACACCTGCATTTCCCTGGCGACCTGCATGTCGCCTTTTTCCTCAGCCACGCGAATACCTTCTTCATAGGCCTTGATGGCCTCGTCGATGCGCCCGGTTTCCGCCAGAGTCTTGCCGAGCCGCTTCCAGGCCGCCGAGTATTTGGGGTCATGGGCGATGGCCTTGCGCAGATGGCCGATAGCGATCTCGGTCTTGCCAAGCTTGAGGTATTCGTTGGCCAACCCGAAGCGCAGCAGGGCATTGTCCTGACCCTTGGCCAGCAGCGCCTCGAGGTTCTTGATCACCGCCATGCTCAGTCTTCCTTCCGCTCCTTGATGTCGATGCCCAGACCCTTGAGCTTGCGGTACAGATGGGTGCGTTCCAGGCCGGCCATGTCGGCGACCTCGGCGACGTTGCCACCGCTGCGCCGGAGGTGGTGCTCGAAGTAGGCCCTTTCGAACTGATCACGTGCATCGCGCAGCGGCAAGGCGTACAGGCTGCTGGGCAGTGCCTCGGTCGCGGTGGCTGCGCCCGCTGCCGTGGCGGCACCGAGGGCAGCCTGCACCTCGGTCTCGCCGATGGTTTCGGCCGGGCACAGGATCAGCAGGCGTTGCACCAGGTTCTTGAGTTCGCGAACATTGCCGGGCCAGCCGTGGTTGCGCAGCAGGTTGAGGGCCCCGGTGGTGAAGCGCTTGAACGGCAAACGCTCCTTGTCCACCATCCAGTCGATGTAGAAGCTGACCAGTTCCGGCACGTCTTCGCGATGCTCGCGCAGCGGCGGGATGTGCAGCGGCACGACGTTCAGGCGGTAATACAGGTCTTCGCGGAAGCGTCCCTGCTGAATGAGGCGCGGGAGATCCTGGTTGGTCGCGGCGAGAATGCGTACATCGAGGGTGATCGGGGTCTTGCCGCCGACTCGCAGAAAGTGCTTGTCCTCGAGCACGTTGAGCAGGCGCGTCTGGGTGACCGGGTCGAGGTCACCGACCTGATCGAGAAACAGAGTGCCGCCGGCGGCTTGTTCGAATACACCGGGGGTGATTTCGCCGCCGGCCTCGGTGCCAAACAGCTGCACCGCCATGTTGGCGGTCGGCACCGCCGCCAGGTTGATTTCCACGAATGGCCGATCGCGGCGCGCGCTCAGGCTGTGCAGATAATGCGCGGCGACTTCCTTGCCGCTGCCCGGTTCGCCGGTGATCAGCACCCAGGTATCGTGCGAAGCGATTCGTTCGATGGTGTCGCGCAGTTTCTGAAGTGCGTCACTGCGGCCCACCGGCTTGGCGAGGGTGTCGGCGCGCCGGCGCAGGCTCTGGTTTTCCCGGACCAGGCGGGCCGCCTCGAGGGCGCGACCGAGAGTAACCAGCAGTTTGGCGGTGGACAGCGGTTTCTCGATGAAGTCATAGGCGCCGAGGCGAATGGCCTCGACCGCCGTCTCCACCGTGCCGTGTCCGGACATCATCACCACCGGTATCGGCAGTTGCTGGTCGGCGGCCCACTCCTTGAGCAGCGTGATGCCGTCGGTGTCCGGCATCCAGATATCGAGCAACACCAGATCCGGGCGATGCGCGGCGTAGGCGGCTCGCGCCGTCGCGGCATTCTCGGCAGTCGTCACCTCGTAGTGCTCGTCTTCGAGAATCTCGCTCACGATCTGCCGGATATCCGGCTCATCATCCACGACCAGGATATTGCCGGCGGTCATGCGGTTTTCTCCCGCAGGGCCGTGCTGGTGGATTCCGTGAGCGGCACGCGCAGGGTCAGGCTCGCGCCGCCGTCCTTGTGGTTGCCGGCCCACAGCATGCCGTTATGCTCTTCGACAATTTTCTTGACGATCGCGAGTCCGAGGCCGGTGCCCTTGTCCTTGGTGGTCACGTACGGCTCGAACAGCCGGTCAACCACGTCGGCGGCAAAACCGGGACCGTTGTCGCGGACCGAGAGTTCCACGAACTGTCCCGCGGGTTCCGCGAGCCGTTGGGTGGTGATGACCACCCGTGGCTGGTCGGTTCCGGTCAGGGCATCGGTGGCGTTGAGCAGCAGGTTGTGCAGCACCTGACGCAGGCGTCCGGCGTCGGCGGCGAGTGGCGGCAGGCTCTCATCCAGCTCGAGCTCGTAGCGCACCGGGTTGGCGCGGCTCTTGTAGAGTTCGACCACGTCCCGGATCAGCTGGTTGAGGTTCACGGCCTGCACATGCAGCGGTGCCGGACGCGCATACTCGGAGAAGGCGTTGACCATGGATTTCATGGCCTCGACCTGCTGCACGATCGTGTGGGTAGCGCGATCGAGCGTCGTGCGGGCGGCTTCCGGCAAATCGTCCATGCACTTGCGGCGGATGCGTTCGGCGGACAGCTGGATCGGGGTCAGCGGATTCTTGATTTCGTGCGCCAGCCGCCGCGCCACTTCCGCCCAGGCGGCGTCGCGCTGCGCCTGGATGAGGGTGGTGATGTCATCGAATACCAGCACGTGGCCGCCAGACCGGTCGTGCAGGCCGGGCAGGCGGGTGCCGCGCAGGATCAGCACGCGCCGGCCGCTGTCGCCCGTCAGCGTAATCTCGCCCTGCCACTCGTTGCGGCTGTGCTCCGTGAAATCGCGCAGTGCCTCGACGAATGGAGCCAGTGCCGGGCGTGCCTGCGCCAGCCAGTCGAGCGACTGACCGGTGCCGGAAGTCAGATCGAGCCCCAGGATCTGGTTGGCCGCGGCATTGTGTGTGCGCAACTGTCCTTGCGCATCGAACGACAGCACACCCGACGACAGGTGCGTGAGGACCGTTTCCAGGTAGGTGCGGCTGGTTTCCGCATCGCGCCGGCCGCGCTGAATTTCGCCCTGTGCGCGACGGATGCGGTTGGTCATGTCATTGAACGATTTCACAAGCACGCCGAGTTCATCGCGCGTGGTCACCGGCAACTGCTTGCTGTAGTCGCCTTGCGCGACCGCGCGGGTGCCTTCGGCCAGATCGCGGATCGGCGTCACCAGGCGGCGGGCGGCAAAGATCGAGGCCCACACCGCGAACAGCAGGGATGACAGGGCGACGAGGCTCAAGGTCAGCAGGAATCCGAATTTAAGCGGGCCGCGCAGGTAGAAGAGTTTCTGGTATTCGGCGAACGCGGCCTGCACGTCGCGGCCGAGGCGGGCATAGCGGTCCGGCAGCGGCTCGATAATTTGCAGCAGCCGTGCCGATTCCCCGACCTTGCGCGCCACCATCGGGACCACTACCCGCAGCTGCAGGCCCGACTCCCCGAGCGGTTCGATGCCGGCATACGTCTTGCCTTCGCGAAGCTGCGCCAGGACGTTCTCGGCCGGCCGGTCCGGGACAACCGAGCGGCCGCGCACCGCCCCCTGGGTGCTGGAGGCGATAGCCTTGCCCTCGGCGGTAAACAGGGTGAGTTCGAACATGCCGTACTGATCGCGCAGCAGGTTCAGGGCCGGCAGCACCGAGCGCGATCCGGCGCGGTCCAGCTCGGCGGCGATATCGTGGCCCTTGCGCGTCAGGTCCTCCTTGGTGGTGTCGAGCGCGGTGCGGCCGAGGGCCAGGGCGCTGTCGAGGGCCTGCTCGACGCGCACGTCGAACCAGTTGTCGATTCCGCGATTAAAGGCCTGAACCGAAAAGGCGTACACGATCATTACCGGTACCACGCTCAACAACACGAACAGCATGAACAGGCGCAGGGTCAGGCGCGAGCCCATGACGCCGGCGCGAACCTGGCGCACCAGGCGACGGACACTGAGCAGCAGCAAAGTGCTGAGCAGCACGATGCCGACCACGTTGATGACCAGCAGCAGCGAATAGAGGTTGCCGAACAGTGCCGAATTCTGGGTCGCAGCCGTCATCATGCCGAGCGAGATCACCAGCAGTACCGCCAGCACGGCCAGCGGGGAGACGCGTCGCCACGCGCGCTTCACGGTGTGACGGGCCATTCGCGCCACCCGGTGTTGAGGCGCCACGACGGTGTGGCATAGGCCAGCGGCCGCATGATGACGGGCAGCGCCTCGATATCCAGACGGGCCCGCAGCGACACGAGATGGCGGGCGTCCGGCAGCAACTCCTTTTTGGCGGTCAGCGGAATCCTGAGGTCACGCACGTCCCCCAGCCAGTCGAGGGCCTGGGCGAGCGAACTGAAACTTTCCGTCGCGCGTTCTTCCTGCGGCGAGGTCACCAGGTACTGCCGTGACAGGGCATGGAACTGCAGGCGCCGGGTCAGCGTCCAGTCGGTGATGACCACATCGCGCCACCACCAGCGGTGCCGCAGCAACTTGATGTCGATGGTGACATCTATCGGGATGCCTTTGTTCAAGGCCTCTTCGATTTTCGGGTTGAGCGTCAGGTCGAACTGGGTATTCACGTGGATCACCCGGTCGACGAGGGTGGGCGCCCCCTCCTTGACGTCGAATTGCGCACTCGCGCTGGACAGACTCGCCGCCAGGGCGCCAGCGAGAAGCAGTGAGCCAAGCATTCGCCGCGTCATGCTGGCCCCGTGCCGGACTTTTCAAAACCGGCGTAGTAGAAACCATCCATGTCAGCCGTCCCCGGGAGAATCTGATAGCCGAGCCCGTCCGCACGGGCATGCTGGGCCAGTGCCGGGTGCGGCAACGGGAGTGGTCGCGCCTGCGGCTGGCGGGCCGCGAAGGCGGCCACCCCCTGACGGTTCTCTTCGGGAAGGATCGAGCAGGTCACGTAAACAAGCTTACCGCCAGGCGCGAGGATCGGCCACAGGGAATCGAGCAGTCGGGCCTGGGTGGCAGCGAGACGCTCCAGGTCGCCGGGCTGGCGGTGCAGGCGGATGTCCGGGTGGCGGCGGATCACGCCGGTGGCCGAGCAGGGTGCGTCGAGGAGGATGCGATCAAACGGCTGGCCGTCCCACCAGTCCGCCGGCGTGGCGGCATCACCGTGCACGATGTCGCCGTGCACGCCGAGGCGCGTGAAGTTCTCGCGGATCCGCGCCAGCCGACTCCGGTCGACGTCGAGCGCTACCAGCTGGAGAGCGGGTGTGCGTTCCAGGAGATGTGCAGCCTTGCCACCGGGCGCGGCACAGGCGTCGAGCACGCGCTGCCCATTCCGGACATCGAGCAGCGGCGCCGCCAGCTGTGCAGCGGCATCCTGGACCGAGAGCTCCCCGTCCCGGAATCCCGGCAGGGCGTCGACCGGTGCCGGGGTGGCCAGCGTGATGGCACTGTCCACGGTTTCGACCGGGTGGGCGGCGTAACCACCGGCCGCCAGTTTTTCGATGGCCGCGGCGCGCTCGATCCGGCCGGCATGCACGCGCAGCGTCAGTGGTGCGCGAGCGTTGGCGGCCATGGCCACACGGCGCCAGTCTTCGGGATAGGCCGCTTGCAGTCGCGCGAGCAGCCAATCGGGGGTCGCCAGCGCCAGCGTCTCGTCGCTGGTGATGCGTTCCCGGAGCATTTCAAGTTCACGCAGCGCGCGCCGCAGCACGGCGTTGACCAGGCCCCGGGCCCAATCCTTGTTCAGCACAACGGTGGCCGAGACGGTTTCGTTTACCGCCGCGTGCGGCACCACGCGCATGTAGAGCAGCTGATACAGTCCGACGTGAAGCAACGAGTCGAGATCGCTGTCTTTGGCCGCCAGCGGTTTGTCGAGCAAATGGCGTGTGAGCGGTGCCAGCTGAAAGTGCCAGCGGATCGCGCCGTACGCCATTTCCTGAATGAGCGAACGCTCTTCCGACAGCCCGGCGGGCAGATGACCAAACAATTCATCGAGGGCATCGTCCAGGGTACGTCCGGCACGCACGCGATCGACCACCTGGGCGGCATGGGCGCGGGCACGCGCGGCCGGCGAAGTCATGGGCCGAGGCGGGTCCCGGGGGCCAGCGGGTGGCCATTCAGGAAAGTACGGGCATCGAGCGGCTTGCCGCCTTCGGCCTGCAATTGCGTGATACACAGGATATCCCGACCGCATTGCACCCGGATGCCGGCGGCATCCGCCGACAGCACCGTCCCCGGCGCGGCCTCGTGCATGCCGTGTTCAGCAAGCGCCATCCACACACGCAGGGTTTGGCCATTGAACGTCGAGGTGGCGACCGGCCAGGGATTGAAGGCGCGCACGCGACGCGCGAGCGCTGCGGCGTCACTGCTCCAGTCGAGGCGGGCTTCTTCCTTTTTTAATTTGGCGGCGTAGTTGGCTTGTGTGCCGTCCTGGGGTTGAGGGGTGACAGCACCCTGGTCCAGCTGCGCGAGGGTGTCGACCAGCAGGCGGGCGCCGAGGGTGCTCAATCGGTCATGCAGGCTGGCGCCCGTATCGGTAACGGTGATCGGCGTCTCGGCAGTGGCGAGCATCGGACCGGTGTCGAGGCCTTCTTCCATCTGCATGATCGTCACCCCGGTGGATGGGTCGCCGGCTTCGATGGCGCGCTGGATCGGTGCGGCACCGCGCCAGCGCGGCAGCAGCGAAGCGTGGACGTTGATGCAGCCGAGCCTTGGAACCGACAGGATGGATCGCGGCAATAACAATCCGTAGGCAATCACGATCATGGCGTCCGGTGCGAGTGCGCGCAGCGCCTCGGCTTCCGTGTCGGGTTTCAGGCTGGTGGGCTGGCGTACCTCAAGCCCGTGCACAAGCGCGAACTGCTTCACCGGGCTTTGCGCCAGCTTGCGTCCGCGCCCGGCGGGTCGGTCCGGCTGGGTGTACACCGCCAGGATGCGGTGACCGGCAGCAAGCAGGGCACTGAGTGCGGGAACGGCAAATTCGGGTGTGCCGGCAAAGACCAGTTTCATGGTCAGCCCTTACATCGCCAGGCGTTCCTGCTTTTCGATCTTCTTGCGGATGCGCGACTGTTTGAGACGGGACAGGTGGTCAACAAACACCTTGCCGTTGAGATGGTCGATTTCATGCTGGATGCAGGTGGCAAACAGTCCATCCGCTTCGATTTCAAACGGTACGCCGTGGCGATCCAGGGCCTTGACTCGTACATGCCGGGCACGTTCCACTTCATCATATATACCCGGTACCGACAGGCACCCCTCCTCGAAGACCTGCTTGCCGTCCTGCCGGGTGATCTCCGGATTGATGAAAATCTGAAGCTGGTCGCGGGTTTCCGAGATGTCGATTACCACCACCCGCATGGGAATATCGATCTGGATAGCCGCCAGCCCGATGCCCGGGGCGGCATACATCGTTTCCGCCATGTCGTCGACCAGCTGGCGAACCGTATCGTCCACGACTGGCACCGGCTTGGCCACTTGGCGGAGACGGGGATCGGGATAATGAAGGATGGTACGCAGTGCCATAATACAAATGTAGATGGGTCCGGAACGCGGAATTTCCATTCCTCTGAAAGTGGATTATTATCAGTTCAAATCGTCCTGAATAACAAGACAAATTGGCCCCCTTCGGCCTAGCGCCCCGGGGAGGCATCGTCTAGACTCGGACCAACACCACAGGGAAATCATGCACATGCCCGTGAAAAACCTGCTCTCCGCCGGGATGGTCCTGGCGCTGCTGGCCCTGACTGCGCCATTGTCGGCGGATACTGTCGACCTCAAGGCCGGTCATCCCGATCGCTATGTGGTTCAAAAAGGCGACACCCTGTGGGACATCTCGACCCGTTTTCTCAATGACCCGTGGCGCTGGGCCAGCGTCTGGAAAATTAACGAACAAATCAAGAACCCGCACCTGATCTATCCGGGTGATGTGATCATGCTGGTGTGGGTCGATGGCAAGCCCCAGCTGGTGGTGCAGCGTGAGGAAAAAGTGCCAGTTCCCGGTGAGGCGCCAGTTGAGGCGGCACCCACCACCGTGACCGAAGTGCCCGCTGGCGAAACCCCGTCCGGCATGAAGGTGGTCAAACTGAAGCCGCGGGTCTATGCATCGGACATCAAGGAAGCCATTCCGACCATACCGCCTAATGCCATTGTTCCGTTCCTCAGCCAGCCCATGGTGGTGGGGCGCAAGGAACTGGAGGAAGCTGGTTACGTGACCATTGGTCTTGATGACCGCGTGGCGCTGGGCGATGGCAGCGAGTTCTATGCGCGCGGATTGCCAAAAAACGCAACCACCGAATACTACCAGCTATTCCGAAAGGGTAATGAGCTTCGGCATCCAGATACGGGCGAACTGCTGGCCTATGAAGCGCTGTATCTCGGTGATGCCAGAGTGCTCGAACCGGGCGATCCAACCAAGCTGGTGGTGACGGCAGTCAAGCAGGAAATCCTGCCGACTGACCGTTTGATGGCCGCACCGAAAAAAGCGGCATTGCCCTATTATTTCCCGCGCGCTCCGGAAAAGAATGTTTCGGGCCGCATCCTCTCGGCCATTAATGGTTTGCGCGAGTTTGGCCCGACCACCATAGTGGCGATCAGTGTCGGCAAACGCGAGGGTATTGAAGAGGGACATGTGTTGCGCATCATGCGCCATGTCGGTACGAGCAGGGATCCGGTGACCCGTCGTGAATACAAAATGCCGGACGAGGATGCCGGATTGTTGATGGTATTTCGTGTGTTCGACAAGGTCAGCTACGCGCTCATCATGAATGCCGATCGCCCAATCCGGATCCACGACGCCTTGCGCACGCCGTAAGCATCCCAACTCCGCACGGATGCCGGAGTCAATATGAGTGAACTGCGCGGCGAGAGCGCACTGCCGTGGTTGCACCTGCATCAACTGACCGGTGGTGGAGCGCGAATGCGCCGGCTGCTGGACACCTTCGGCAGTCCGGATGGTGTCTACGGGGCGCCGCGCACGGAGCTGCTTCCTCACTTCGATGGTGATCAGACCCCGATCGAGGCACTGCGGGCCGGTCCGCAATCCGCCGATTTCCAGCAAGAACGCTTATGGCTGGAGGATCCAGACAACCATCTGTTGTGCCTGGGCGAGGCGGCCTATCCGCCATTACTGCGCGAACTCAACGATGCACCGCCAATGCTTTTTGTGCGCGGCGACCCATCGCTACTCTCGCTTCCGCAGCTGGCGGTGGTCGGTTCACGTAATCCGTCGCGTGGCGGCTGTGAAAATGCCCGGGCATTCAGTGCAACGCTGGTTCGCGCCGGCCTGATCATTACGAGCGGCATGGCACTGGGCATCGATGCCTGTGCCCATGAAGCGGCGCTGGCGGCGGGTGGCGGCACCATCGCGGTGGCCGGGACCGGACTCGACCGTGTGTATCCGGCCACCCATCATGAATTGGCGCACGCCATCGCCGAACACGGCGCACTGGTGTCGGAGTTTGCCCTGGGCATGCCGCCATTGCGCGAGAATTTTCCTCGGCGCAATCGCCTGATCAGCGGCTTGTCACTCGGGGTGTTGGTGGTCGAAGCGGCGCTCAAGAGCGGCTCGTTGATCACTGCTCGACTGGCCGCCGAGCAGGGACGCGAAGTGTTTGCCATCCCGGGTTCCATCCACTCACCGTTGTCACGTGGTTGTCATGCGCTCATTCGTCAAGGCGCCAAGCTGGTCGAGACGGCAGAGGATATTCTTGAAGAGCTTCAGGCCCTGGTGGGTTTTGTCGCCAGCCCGGTTCCGGGCCATTCTACCAAAGCGGCGGCACTCATCGATCCACAGGAGCAACAGCTGCTTGAACTCATGGGCCATGATCCAGTCGAACTGGATACGCTGATCGCACTGAGCGGATTGACGGCCGGGGCGGTTTCCTCCATGCTGTTGGCCATGGAGTTGCGCGGGCTCGTAGAGTCCCGTCCGGGCGGGAAGGTTCAACGTACGTCCTGATGGCCTTGATCCGCGCGCCGACACGATGCAGTGTGACACCAGGTCGCGCGCGGCGGGGCGAAGAGAGAATGATGAAAGAGAATGTGCTCGATGTATTGATGTACCTGTTCGAGAATTACATGGACGAAGGTCCTGAATTCAGCCCCGATCAGGAAAGTCTCGTTGTCGAGCTGACCCAGGCCGGCTTTCCGCGTCGTGAAGTCAACAAGGCGTTTGAGTGGCTCGAAGGCCTCGCCGCCCTGCGCGATGCCGAGGGTCTGCCGACCGGCGGGCGCCGGCAGTCCATTCGCGTCTTTTCGGCCCCTGAACAGCAGAAAATCAGCGTTGAGGCGCGCGGCTTTATCCTGTTTCTTGAGCGCAGCGGTGTGCTCGATTCCCATACCCGCGAACTCGTGATCGACCGTGTCATGGCGCTCGACACCGAGGAGATCGACAGCGAGCAGCTGAAGTGGGTGATCCTCATGGTGCTGTTCAACCAGCCCGGCCAGGAGCAGGCCTACGCCTGGATGGAGGATCTGGTGTTTGACGGGGTCGCGGAGCACCTGCACTGATTTCGTTCAGGTTTTTCCATCAGGCTTGACAAGCCACACCCGCTGTCGTCCACAATCACGCCCCACGAGTTTCCATACCTTAATATTATCGGCGTGACCGCCGAGTTGCGGAACTGTTTTTAGAAAATGTCGAAGAACCTGATCATTGTCGAATCGCCAGCCAAGGCGAAAACCATGTCCAAGTATCTGGGCAAGGAATACACCGCGCTCGCCTCGTACGGCCACGTGCGCGACCTGTTGCCGAAGAAGGGCGCGGTCGATCCCGAGCACGACTTCGCCATGAAGTACGTGCTGATCGAGAAGAACAAGAAACACGTCGATGCCATCGTCAAGGCCATGAAGAAGGCCGACGCCCTGTATCTCGCGACCGACCCGGATCGCGAAGGCGAGGCGATCTCCTGGCACTTGTACGAAATCCTCAAAGAGGAAGGGGTGCTCGACGACAAACCGGTGCACCGGGTGGAGTTTCACGAAATCACCAAGACCGCGATCAAGAAGGCGGTCGAAGAGCCGCGCGAATTGTCGTCCAACCTGGTAAATGCCCAGCAGGCACGACGCGCGCTTGATTATCTGGTCGGTTTTAACCTGTCACCACTCCTGTGGAAGAAGGTGCGACGCGGCCTGTCGGCCGGTCGTGTGCAGAGCCCGGCGCTGCGCCTGATCGTCGAGCGCGAGGAAGAGATCGAGCGCTTCAAGGCGCGCGAATACTGGACCATCGAGTCCGACCTGTCGGCACAGGAGCAGGGTTTCACGGCCAAGCTCACCTACTTTGGCGGCGAAAAGCTCGAGCAATTCACCATCGACAACGAAGTGCGCGCCAAAGAAGTTGTGGACACTCTGGCGCGCGCCGCCCAGGGCAAGTACCTGGTCAAGAACGTCGAGAAGAAGCAGCGTCGCCGCAATCCGTCGCCACCGTTTACCACCTCGACCCTGCAGCAGGAGGCCTCGCGCAAGCTCGGGTTTTCCGCGCAGCGCACCATGCGTACTGCCCAGCAGCTGTATGAAGGTGTCGACATCGGCGGGGAGACCGTCGGTCTCATCACCTACATGCGTACTGACTCGGTGAACCTGGCCAAGGAAGCGGTCGAGGAAATCCGCGTGTTGATCGAGAAGCGCTACGGCAAGGACAACCTGCCCGAGGCACCGCTCGCCTACAAGACCAAATCCAAGAACGCCCAGGAAGCGCACGAGGCTATCCGTCCGACGTCGGCCGAGCGCGTGCCGGAAACCATCAAGGATCGCCTGACCCCTGAGCAGTTCAAGCTCTATGACCTGATCTGGAAGCGAACCGTCGCCTGCCAGATGATCCCGGCCTTGCTTGATACCGTGTCAATAGACATGGCTCCGGCTGGTGATGTTGACAGCCCGCACACCTCACGCGCCACCGGTTCGACCGTAGTGAAGCCTGGCTTCATGTCGGTCTACCAGGAAGGCACCGACGAGAAATCCGCCGAGGACGAAGGCGAGGGGGCGATCCTGCCGCCGCTAAAGGAAGGCGACCGGGTTACGCTCATGGGTATCCGCCCCGAACAGCACTTCACCGAGCCGCCGCCACGCTTCACCGAAGCCACACTCGTCAAGGCGCTGGAAGCGTTTGGCATCGGTCGGCCGTCGACTTATGCCAGCATCATCGACACACTCGAGAAGCGCGAGTACGTCACGCTCGATAAACGTCGATTTACACCGACCGATGTCGGTCGTGTCGTGAACAAGTTCCTGTCCGAGCATTTCCATCACTACGTGGACTATGAGTTCACGGCGCGCATGGAGGACGACCTCGATGCCATTTCGCGCGGTGAGAAGGAATGGCGGCCGTTGCTCCAGGAATTCTGGGGCGACTTCCAGACCCAGGTAAAGGATAAGGAAAATGTCGATCGTCCCGGCACCGAGATCCTGGAAGAACCTTGTCCGAAGTGCGGCAAGAAGCTGTCCAAACGCCTCGGTCGCAATGGCTATTTCATCGGTTGTACCGGTTACCCGGAATGCGACTACACGCGAAATGTCGACGAGGACGCCGCCACCGCCGCCCAGCCACAGATCGTCGAAGGCCGGATGTGCCCGAAATGTGGATCGCAACTGATCATCAAGCGCGGCCGCTACGGCAAGTTCATCGGCTGCTCCGGTTATCCCAACTGCAAGCACATGGAGCCACTCGAAAAACCGGCCGACACCGGTGTCGAGTGTCCGGAATGCAAGCAGGCGACCATGCTCAAGCGCAAGTCGCGCTATGGCAAGGTCTTCTACTCCTGCGCGCGCTACCCGGATTGCAAGTACGCGGTCTGGAACCTGCCGCTCAAGGAACCGTGCCCGAAGTGCGGCTGGCCGATCACAACGATCAAGATCACCAAGCGTCGTGGTACCGAGAAGGTCTGTCCGATCAAGGAATGTGGCTTCGCCGAACCGTACGAGGGTGAGGTGCCGGGCTCCGAGCCGCAGGCGGAACAGGGCTGATCGCGGTTGGTTACGCTGTCGCGATCATTTTCGCGCCGACGATCACCAGCACCACACCCAGCAACTTCTTACATCTGCCAGTTCGATGCTTTTATGCAGAAAACGGCCCCGGAACGAGGCCGCGTTACATCAATCGTGATGGTGGCCATCGGGCCCGTGTACATGGCCGTGGGTCATTTCTTCCGGCGTCGCGTCGCGTACTTCGACGACCGTTACCGCGAAGGTTAGCGGCACGCCGGCCAGCGGATGGTTGGCATCCACAGTGACCGTGTCGGTGCTGACGTTGGTCACGGTGACAACGGTGACGTTGCCTTCCGGGTCGGCGGAATGGAACTGCATGCCAGCCGTGATTTCGGCATTGTCCTCGAACATCTCGCGCGGCACCATTTGCACCAGCCGGTCGTCACGCTCGCCATAGGCGTCAGCCGGAGCTACGTGCACATTTAGCTGGTCGCCGGCTTTTTTGCCTTCGAGGGCGTTTTCCAGACCCGGGATGATGTTGCGGGCACCGTGCAGATAGGCCAGTGGTTCACCGCCCTGTGAGCTATCGATCACCTGATTCTGGTTGTCAGTGAGCGTGTAGTCGATGCGAACGACCTTGTTGGCGGCAATAATCATGAGAAACCTCGGCGTAAAAAAACCGCCACTTTACGCCGTTGTCCGAAAAGCGCCAAACCTCGCTGAACCACTGTCGTCCTTGGCTGCCGACCGGCGGCTAGGTGCAACCCACTGGTTTGCGGGACAATTCTGACCGGATTCTGTTATACATGTGCGCGTGAATCGTCTTTCATTCGTTATGCTATTGGTGTGCACCGCAGCCTGGCTGGGCGCTTGCGTCAGTTGGTTTGCGCCACCACCAGGCATCGGCCGTGAGGTGTCCTTCCGGGCTTTGCCTGGCTGGGATGAGGACCGGCACGCTGACTCCTGGCCGGCGCTGCGGCGCAGCTGCGAGGTGTTTCTGGCGCGCGCGACCGACACGGCCTGGATCGAGCTTTGTCATGCGGCCCAGGCCATCGAGTCGCCGGATGACGCCCAGGCGCGGGAATTTTTCGAAAGCCGCTTTATTCCCTATGTGGTCAACGGCGATGGCAGCCGCGACGGACTCATCACCGGTTACTACGAACCCTTGCTCAACGGCAGCCTGACCCGTACTGACCGGTTTCGCTATCCGTTGTACCGACGGCCCGACAATCTATTGACCGTTGACCTCACCAGCCTGTATCCGGAACTCAAGGGGCGACCGGTACGCGGGCGCCTGGACGGCAAGCGCGTGATTCCCTATCTCGATCGTGCGCAAATCGCACGTGAGCGTAGCCCGCTGGCCGGCAACGAACTGCTGTGGGTCGACGATCCGGTCGAGGCATACCTGTTGCAGGTACAGGGCTCCGGACGGGTGCGCTTGCCGGATGGCAGCCAGGTGGCGGTGGGTTACGCCGACCAGAACGGACATCCCTATCGCTCGCTCGGCGCGCAACTGATCCAGCGCGGTGAGTTGCGGCGCGAGGAGGTTACGCTCCCGCGCATCCGCGAGTGGATCGCCGCCCATCCAGAGGAAACGGAAGCACTGCTCAACAGCAATCCCAGTTTTGTGTTTTTCCGTTTGCGGGAAGCCGGCGCAGAAGGCCCGGTTGGATCTCTTGGGGTACCGCTCGTGGCCGAGCGTTCGATTGCCGTCGATCCGGCTTACATCACACTGGGCCTGCCCGTGTGGCTCGATACAACATTGCCCGACGGCAGCCGCTATCAGCGGCTGGTTGTGGCGCAAGACACTGGCGGTGCCATCAAGGGCGCAGTGCGTGCCGATGTGTTCTTCGGCCAGGGCGATGCTGCCGGGAAGGTGGCTGGCGAGATGAAACAGGCCGGGCGGATGTATGTGTTGCGTCCGCGCCCGCCTCAGCCGGTCACGGTGTTGTCGAAAACCCCTTAGGTACGACCTAGACCGGCGGCCGGCCGCGCTGCTTCCAATAGCGGTGTCAGTAGTTCGGCGCGCCATCCCGTGAACAGCTGTGTTGGGTCGGCACCGCGAACCAGTTTTTCAATGTCGCGCCGGGTGGCAAGCACGGCAGGCGCCAGCCGCTGCTGTTGAGCCAACTCGCGGACGTGCGCCATGAGTTGGCGCACGTGCTCGTTTTGCTGGCGGTCGAGCGGTGGCGTGCGTTCCCAAACCACCACCGCTTCGGCATGCCGCCCTTCATCGATGGCATCCAGCAGGGCAGCACCGTGGCGACTGACCGTGCGTTCATCGAGACCGGAAATTCCATGAAGTGCCTGAAGTGTGGCCGGGAGGCGGCGTGCCAGCTCAAATAGCACTTCGTCGCGCACGATCCAGGAGCGCGGGCGATCGCGCTCTTGAGCGGTGCGCTCGCGCCAGACGGCCAGCGCGCGCAGAACCTGTTGCTGCGGTGGCGGCAGATCGGCACCGCCGCGCAGTCGTTGCCAGGCGTGATCAGGGTTCGTGTCATAGCGTGCCGCGTCGGTCAGTCGTGCGCAGTCGTCGTCAACCCAGGCTTGGCGTCCCGATGCCGCCAGCTGTTCGGTCAGTTGCGCGTACACCGGGCGCAGATAGCGGACATCGTCGGCGGCATACTCAAGTTGAGCCGTCGAGAGCGGACGTCTCGACCAGTCGGTGCGGGTCTGGGTTTTTTCCAGGGTGTGGCCGGTGACGGTTTGGACCAGTGCACCGTAGCCAATCTGGTCGTCGTGTCCGAGATAGGCGGCTGCAATCTGGGTGTCAAAGAGCGGGGCCGGAACCCGTGCTTCCAGGTCATAAAATACCTCCAGATCCTGGCGCGCGGCATGCAGCACCTTGCGCACCGTGGGGGCCTGAAGTAGCACCATCAACGGCGCCAGTGAGCCAAGCGCGAGCGGATCGATGCACGCCACAAGCCCGGGAGTGGCAACCTGCACCAGACACAGGCGGGCACGATAGGTGCGTTCGCGCAGAAATTCGGTATCGACGGCCAGCCAATCGGCGTTGCGCAGGTCTCGGCACAGATCCGCCAGTGCCGATTCCTCGGTGATCAGTTCGGGTGACATGGGCGCCAGTCTAGCAGAGCCGCTGGCGTTGCTGGTCACGTGCGCGGGGCGACGTGTATCATTCTGGTATGTTGATGGAGTTTCATGCAGTGTCGCGACGGGCCGGTGTGATGTTGATCGTGCTGGCAGGCCTGGCCGGCTGCCAGCTGTTGCGTCCCAGTGCGCCAGAGAGTCGCGCAGTGTATTTTGTCGAAAAAATGGTGCGTGAGCCGGCAGCCGTGGATGATCTGCGCGCGGTCATGTGGTTGGCCGACGACCAGTTGCCCGATTCGTTTGTCGCAGATTTGTCGACCCGGACCGCGATGCTGTATCTGCGCACCCGCCATCGGCAGGGCGCGTCTCTCGACTTCAGCAGTACCGTCCGTTCTTCCCCCACGACCTCTCGCAAAATGGTGCGTGTCACGGTCCGGGAATCCGGAGCCGGCAAACTTGCCGAGCCGGTGCAATTCGATGTCAGTCTGGAGAAGCGTGATACGGAATGGCGGGTAACCCGTCTGCATACCGACTGATGGCCTGTGAGGCGCAATGAACACTTTACGAATGCTGATCGATATTTGTCTGTTCCGGGCCAAGCCCCAGGACCTGCCGACCTCACAACAGCTGCTTGCCATGACCGTGGCGGCCGGGGTGCTGGTGGACGTGCTGTCGCTGCCGGATGGTCGGCTCGATCCGGGCCGCTGGTTGTTCATTCTCCTGCAGGCCGGTCTGTTCGCGGCCGGTGTGTGGCTGGTGCTGCGGTCGCGGGCCATGACGGCCCGCTGGACCCAGACGGCAACGGCGCTGTTTGCGGCCAATGCCTTCTTCAGTCTGTTGCTCCTGCCACTCATGCCGGCTCTGGTGGAAATGATGAAGGCCGGGCCGCAGGCCGCGCCCAATTGGCAGGCATACGTCATGCTGGCGGTCTCCGGCTGGTTCCTCGCGGTGATGGCGCGCGTCCTGCGCGAGGCGCTTGAAACTTCCATGGGTCTCAGTCTGATTATTACCCTGGCGTTGATCTTTACGGTGCGCATGGTGGGCTTATTGGTGGCACCGCTGTTCGGGTTGCACGGGGAGCTGTAATGCGCATCCACATCCTCGGTATCGGTGGTACTTTTATGGGTGGGGTCGCGCTGCTGGCGCGTTCGCTCGGCCACGAAGTCATCGGTTCCGATGCCAAGGTCTATCCGCCGATGAGTACCCAGCTTGAGGCACAGGGCATCGCCTTGTGCGAAGGCTACGATCCGCGGCATCTGGAGCCCGCGCCGGATCTGGTCATCATCGGCAATGCCCTGTCGCGCGGCAACGCTGCCGTAGAGCATGTACTCGATCGCGGCATCCCGTATGCATCCGGCGCTCAGTGGGTGGCGGAAAACGTCCTGCACAAACGCTGGGTGCTGGCAGTGGCCGGTACGCACGGCAAGACCACCACTTCCGGCATGCTGGCCTGGATACTTGAATACGCCAAGCTCAATCCCGGGTTTCTGATTGGTGGTGTACCGGAAAATTTCGGTGTCTCGGCCCGCCTCGGTGACGAGCCGTTCTTCGTGATTGAGGCCGATGAGTACGACACCGCGTTCTTCGACAAACGCTCCAAGTTCGTGCACTACCGGCCGCGCACGGCAATTCTCAATAACCTCGAATTTGATCACGCCGACATCTTTCCGGACGTGGCGGCGATCCGTCGCCAGTTCCATCATCTGGTGCGCACCGTGCCGAAGTCCGGGTTGCTGGTGGTAAACGGTGCTGACGCGGAACTGGCTGAAACCCTGAAGATGGGTTGCTGGACGCCGCAGGAAACCTTTGGCGACACGAATGGCTGGCAGGCCGAGATGCTGAGCGACGACGGCAGTCGCTTCCGCGTGCAGTTTCGTGGACAGCCGCAGGGTGTGGTCGAGTGGGAGTTGATCGGCACCCACAATGTGTTTAACGCGCTGGCCGCGATCGCCGCCGCTCGCCATGCCGGCGTGCCGGTCGCCACCAGCTGTGCCGCATTCCGTGAGTTCCGCAACGTCAAACGGCGACTGGAGACGCGCGGCAGCGTGCGCGGCGTCACCGTGTATGACGACTTTGCCCATCATCCGACCGCCATACGGGTGACGCTCGACGCGCTGCGCGCACGTGTCGGCAAGAAACGAATCATTGCGGTGCTTGAGGCGCGCTCCAACACCATGCGCATTGGTGTGCACAAGGAAGCGCTCGCCCCGGCGTTGGCAGCCGCTGATGTGGTCCTGCTGTACCAACCGGCCGATTTCCAGTGGGATATGGCAATCGTCACTGGCGCGCTGAACGGACGAGCGCGGGTATTTCGCACCGTGGACGATATTGTTTCCACGCTGGCGCAGGAAGTCCGGCCCGATGACCAGATACTGATCATGAGCAACGGCGGATTCGAAGGTATTCATGCAAAACTGCTGACGAGGCTCGCGGCGTGAGTCGCGCTGCCATCGCGCTGGCCTTCACCGGAGCTTCCGGTGTGGCCTATGGCCTGCGCCTGCTGGAGTGTCTGATCGAAGCCCGGCAGACAGTGCAGCTGATGCTGTCACCGGCTTCACAGATTGTGCTGGCGCAGGAAACCGATCTCAAGGTTCCGGGCACACCGGCCGAGCAGGAAAAATTCTTCCGTGAAAAATACCGCGCCGGGGAGGACCAGTTGCGCGTATACGGCCCACAGGCATGGTTCTCGCCACCGGCCAGCGGTTCGAACGCGCCGCGCGCGATGGTGGTTTGCCCGTGCACCAGCGGCACACTGGCGGCGATCGCCGCCGGCAGTGCTGACAATCTCATCGAGCGCGCCGCCGATGTCGCCATCAAGGAACAGCGGAGACTCATTCTGGTTCCGCGGGAAATGCCATTTTCCGCCATTCACCTCGAGAATATGCTCAAGCTGGCGCGCCTGGGCGTGACCATCATGCCGCCCAATCCGGGTTTCTATCATCACCCGCAGCACATCGAGGATCTGGTGGATTTCGTCGTGGCGCGCCTGCTCGACCATCTGGACATTGAACACCAGCTGGTTCCGCGCTGGCCGGAGCACAGCTAACGCTCCGGTTGCAGCGGAATTCAGCTTTGCATACCCTTCCACCAGACATCCCGGAGAGAGCTATATGAAACGACTGTTAGCCATGGTGTGGTTGATTGCCCTCGGACTGCCGCTGGTGGCGTCAGCCGAGTTTCTCGAAGGGGTGGAGTATGTGCGCATACCGAAGCAACCGGTGGAAACCGGCGCGAAGATCGAGGTGCGCGAGTTTTTCTGGTATGGCTGCCCGCATTGCTATGCGCTGGAACCATCACTGGAAGCGTGGCTGAAGAAAATCCCAAAGAATGCGCAGTTCGTGCGCACTCCGGCCGTTTTTAACGAGCGCTGGGCAGTGCACGCACGCGCCTATTATGCTTTTGAGTCGCTTGGTCTGATCGGAAAAATGCATGAGCCGCTATTCCGCGCCCTGCACCAGGATAAACGTCCGTTGTTCGACGCCGATAGTCTGGCAGCATTCGTGGTCGAGCGTGGCGGTGACCGCAAGGCCTTTTTAGACGCCTACAACTCGTTTGGCGTGGCCACCAGCGTCAATCGCGCCACCCAGCTGGGGCGCGCCTTTGGCGTGCAGTCGGTACCGACTTTATTTGTTGATGGTCAGTACATGACCAACGCCAACATCGCTGGTGGTTATGACAAGGTTCCGCAGGTGCTGAATTTCCTCATTCAGAAGGCGGCCGCCGAGCGACGCGGCAAGCGGTGAGCCTGCTGTTCATTGCCAAGCTGCTGGTATCGGCGCTGGTCATCGCGCTGGCCAGCGAAATTGCCAAACGCGATCCTTTTTTGGGAGCGCTCTTGGTGGCACTGCCGCTGACTTCGCTGCTGGCCATGGGTTGGTTGTTTGCCGAAACCCGTGACAACGCCCTGGTGACACGCTTTGCGCGCGATATCCTGCTGTGGGTGCCAGTGTCGCTGGTATTTTTTGTGCCTTTTCTGTTGGAGGCACGCACCCGCCTCGGGTTTGTGCCCAACCTGCTGGCCGGTGTGGCATTGTTGGCGGTAACCGTCTGGGTCGTTCGGCGACTGCTGCCGTAGCCTTCGGATCTGGGCCTAGCGCTACTATTCAAATTCACCACCTGCGAAGCTGCCGAAATGATTGCTGTTGCTATCGTTCTTGAATTGTGGGGAACAGACATAAAAATAGGCCCATCTGGGCCTATTTTTATGTCTGGCGCGCCCTAGAGGATTCGAACCTCTGACCTTTGGAATCGGAATCCAACGCTCTATCCAGCTGAGCTAAGGGCGCGTATTGCCTAGGATAACTGTCCAACCCCGGGTGCGTCCATCAGGTGAGGCTGGAATTTTGTTGAAATCGGGTATACTGGCGCCCGTTTTCCGGGGTCGTCCGTAGTTTTCGAGGCGGCACATTGAACATCGATTTCTGGTTTTGTACCTGTATTGGAGATTGTAACCATGACCGACCGTGATTTTCTCAAAACCTTTTCCGGCCTGCTGGCAGCGCTCGTGGCGCTGACCGTGATCATCTTCGTCGTCGCGCAGATGGTGAGCGGCGCGGGCAAGGTCAAGACTTCCAAGGCCGACAACACCCAGATCGCCGAGCGCATCAAGCCGGTCGGTGAGGTGGTGATGGCTGGCGCCGCCGCTGTCGCCAACGGCGTGATCCCGACGGCCAACGCCGCCGACAAGGGCGAGTCCACCTACAACGCTTCGTGCGCTGCCTGTCATGCTGCCGGTGTCGCCGGTGCCCCAAAAATCGGTGACAAGGCCGCTTGGGCACCGCGCATCGCCCAGGGCAACGACACTCTGCATAACCATGCGCTCAAGGGTTTCCAGGGCAAGAAGGGAATGATGCCGGCCAAGGGCGGCAACATGAGTCTCGCCGATGCCGATGTGAAGGCGGCGGTCGACCACATGGTCAACAAGTCCAAGTAAGCGCAATTCGTTGCGTCTAAAAGGCGGCCTCCGGGCCGCCTTTTTTATTGCCCGTATCTCAGGCCTATCCTGTTCGATCCAGCGTGCGGAACTGGATTGCTTCGGCCAATTGCATCTTGTCGATGTCAGTGCTGCCGGCCAGATCTGCAATCGTGCGCGCCACCTTGAGAATGCGATGCGCGGCGCGCGCACTGAGGGCCAGTTTCTGTAACGACTGTTCCAGCAGCTGACGGCTATCGGTGTCGAGCATGCAGTTCCGTTCAACATCCTTCGATTCGAGTCGCGCGTTGGGCATGCCGCTGCGTACCTGCTGGCGTTCGCGCGCCGCCTCGACCCGGGTGCGTACCATTACTGAGGATTCGGCGTTATCGGCAGCCGGGGCCAACAATTCCCCTTGTGCCATGGCCGGAACTTCTACATGCAGGTCAAGGCGATCCAGCAGTGGTCCTGACACTCGGCCGCGGTAGTTCCGCACCTGGTCGGCCGTACAGCGGCAACGTGCGGAACGATCGCCGAGCCAGCCACAGGGACACGGGTTCATGGCCGCAATGAGCTGGAAGCGTGCCGGAAAATCGGCTTGCCGCGCTGCGCGTGAGATCGTGATCGCGCCGGATTCCAGCGGTTCGCGCAGTACCTCGAGTACACGCCGGTCAAACTCCGGTAATTCATCGAGGAACAGCACCCCGTGATGGGCGAGCGAGATCTCGCCTGGCATCGGAGTGCCGCCACCGCCAACCAGGGCGACACCCGAGGCGGTGTGGTGCGGGGCACGAAACGGGCGTTGTTTCCAGCGTGACGATGAAAATCCCTGGTGGCTAACTGATTGCACTGCCGCGGCTTCCATGGCCTCGCGGTCCGTCATGCGTGGCAAAATGCCCGGCAGGCGCCTGGCCAGCATGGTCTTGCCGGTGCCTGGTGGACCGATCAACAGCAGGCTGTGGCCACCGGCCGCAGCGATTTCCAGTGCTCGCCGGGCGCGATACTGTCCCCGAACTTCACGCAGGTCCGGACTATCTGATGGATGTTCCTGCATGACGGGCTGATGGCGCGGCAGGGGCGCCATCCCGTGCAGATGCGCAGTGACTGCCAGCAGGTGGGACGCGCCATGGATGCACGACTCCGCGACCAGCGCTGCTTCATCGGCGTTGCCGTGGGGCAGAATCAGCGCGCGTCTCGCGGCGTGGGCCTGGACTGCAGCGGTGAGCGTGCCACGCACCGGTCGCAGCTCGCCGGTGAGCGCCAACTCGCCAAGAAATTCGTGGTTAGCCAGGGCGGTCGCCGGGATCTGTCCGGAGGCCGCGAGTATGCCCAGAGCGATGGGCAGGTCGAAACGTCCGCCTTCCTTCGGCAGATCGGCGGGTGCCAGGTTTACGGTGATCCGGCGTGTCGGAAATTCGAACTTCGAGGTGAGCAGAGCACTGCGCACGCGATCACGACTTTCCTTCACTTCGGTTTCGGGGAGACCGACGATTGATAGTGACGGCAGACCGTTCGAGAGATGAACTTCGACGGTCACTGCGGGAGCGTCAATACCAGTTAGTGCGCGACTGTGAACGACGGCTAGCGACATGGCATCCTTTCCAGAACTGCATCCGATTACTTCCTGGCGAGCTGGGCCTCCAGTGTGGCGACCTGTTTTTCCAGCGCCTCGAGCCGCGCACGGGTGCGGGCCAACACCTGCAACTGTACTTCAAGCTCCTCGCGCGTGACCAGATCGAGCTTGGCAAGTCCGGCCGACAACGCGGCGCGCAGGTTTTGCTCCATGCCATGCAACACATCGCCCGGCAGTGCCTGCCGCAGCGAATTCACCAGTCCATCAATGTTCTTCGGGTCGATCATGTCGCCACTCCGTGTGTGAGTGTAACAGATGAGTAATAGAGGGCGCGGTGGTGCATTACGGACCAAGGTTACGCACGTAAATGGTGCAAGACGAATCCGGTGTTGAACCACATCAGTGCAATTCGGGCGGTGGGGACGGCCCAAAAATAATATAAGTTATTGATATATATATACTAATAAGACATGGCATACGGAGTGCAATGCAAGCATCGCATTTATCCATTTCCCAAAAGGGGGACTGTTATGAAAAAGGCAATTCTTGCTTCAGCGGTGATTACAGCACTGGCTCTGCCTCTCGGAGTGCAGGCTGCCGAATCCTCAGACCATACATTTACCGGCAATGTCGGCATCTTCAGCAACTACGTTTTCCGCGGGGTCACCCAGACCAGCGAGAACGGCGCCGTGCAGGGTGGTTTTGATTATGCCCATGCCAGCGGTGTCTATGCCGGCGCCTGGGGATCAAATATCAGCTGGCTAAGTGACTCGGCCGCCTACACCGCTTCGAGCCTGGAGCTCGATGTGTACGGCGGTTACAAGGGCACCATCGGCAAGTCTGATTTCGGATACGACGTGGGTGGTATCTATTACTACTACCCGGGCGACAAGAATCCCGGCTTCATCAGCGCCGACACCGGTGAAATCTATGCTGCCCTGTCGTGGAAGTGGATCACCGCCAAGGTGTCCTACGCCGTAACGGATTACTTCGGGTTCGTCGATTCAAAGGGGACCTACTATGCAGATCTGTCGGCCAGCGTGCCGATTGGCAAAACCGGCTTGACCGTACTGGGCCATGTCGGTGTCGTGAAGCTGGCTGGTGATTTCGCGCCGGGCGTGAGCAACGACAGCCTCTTTGGCTACACCGATTGGAAGGTCGGCGTCAATTATGCATTGCCGAAGGACTTCACCGTTGGTGTGTTCTATGCCGATACCAATGCTGTGAAGGCCAGCTACACCTTCCTTGGCAGCAATTGGGCGGACAACCAGGTCGGTGTCTTTATCCAGAAGACTTTCTGAATGACGTTTGGCAATACTGACCCGTCAAGGAGAAACCATGAAACTAGTCAGTGCAATTATCAAGCCCTTCAAGCTTGATGACGTGCGCGATGCGCTCGCCGAGATCGGCGTGCAAGGCGTGACCGTCACCGAGGTCAAGGGNNGGCAAGATCGGTGACGGCAAGATCTTTGTTTACGATCTCGAACAGGTCTACCGCATCCGCACCGGCGAGTCCGGCAAAGACGCGCTTTAATGAGGACCCTGAAATGAAATTGCCAAATGTTATGAGAAAATTGCCGGGTCTACTGCTCGGCGCTCTGCTGGCGGTCTCGGCCATGACTCTGGTCAGTGAACCGGTATTTGCGGACGAGGCAGCTCCAGCCGCCACCGCCGCTGCTCCGGCCGCCGCCCCTGCGGCAGCACCGGCACCAGTGCCCAACAAGGGTGACACCACCTGGATGCTGGTGTCGACCTTGCTTGTCATCTTGATGACGATTCCGGGACTGGCGCTGTTCTACGGCGGTCTGGTGCGCACCAAGAACATGCTGTCCATGCTGACCCAGGTATTCGTGATCTTCTGTTTAATTGCGATTCTTTGGGTGGTGTACGGGTACAGTATGGCGTTTACGGAAGGCGGAAGCCTGAAGAGCTTTATCGGCGGATTCGACAAGCTCTTCCTGAAAGGTGTGACGCCGGAGGCTGTCGCCGAGACCTTTACCAAGGGCGTGTATATCCCGGAAATGGTCTTCATGGTGTTCCAGCTGACCTTTGCGGCCATTACCACGGCACTGATAGTTGGCGGGTTTGCCGAGCGCATCAAGTTTTCGGCACTGCTCGTGTTTAGTGCGCTGTGGTTCACGCTCTCATACCTGCCGATGGCTCACATGGTGTGGTACTGGGGTGGTCCGTCAGCGCCGGATGCACCGGCCGGCTTCCTGTTTGCCAAGGGCGCGCTCGACTTTGCCGGTGGCACCGTCGTGCACATCAATGCCGGTATCGCCGCGCTCATGGGCGCGATTGTGATCGGCAAGCGCGTGGGCTATCCGAAGACGGCCATGCCTCCGCACTCGCTGACCATGACCATGATCGGCGCTTCGCTGCTGTGGGTGGGCTGGTTTGGCTTTAATGCCGGCTCCAACCTCGAAGCCACTGGTATTGCGGTGCTGGCGATGGTCAACACCGTGGTGGCCACGGCCGCTGCCGCGTTGGCGTGGATGTTCGTGGAATGGATGGTCAAGGGCAAGCCGAGCCTGCTGGGTGCAACCTCTGGCGCCGTCGCCGGCCTCGTGGCCGTGACCCCGGCCGCCGGTCTGTCCGGTCCGATGGGGGCGATCGTGCTTGGTGCGGTGGCGGGTGTCGGCTGCCTGTGGGGCGTCACCGGTCTCAAGAAGGCGTTCGGCTATGACGACTCGCTCGATGTGTTTGGCGTGCACGGCATCGGCGGCATCATCGGCGCCATCGGCACTGGTATCGTTGTCTCACCGGCGCTGGGTGGAGTGGGTGTTCCCGACTATGTGATGGGCAAGCAGGTCATCAGCCAGCTGTGGGGTGTCGGCACCGTGGTCGTGTTGTCCGGTGTGGTTAGCTTCGTGCTCTTCAAGCTCATCGACATGGTTATGGGCCTGCGGGTACCGGAAGAAGCGGAACGCGAGGGTCTGGATATCGCCGAGCACGGCGAGAAGGCCTACAACCTTTAATTACGATTCCTCTCCTGCAAAAAATTCGGGCGCCGCAAGGCGCCCGTTTTCTTTATACGACTTCAGATTAAGGCAGCTGGATCGGTTCGTTGTTGACCATGACCTGGCCGTTTTTCAAGACACCCACGATCTTGTAGTTGGGACCATCCGGAACCAGTTTAAGGCGAGTGATAACGCTGTCCCGGTATTGCGGCAGTTCCCGAAGTGCCTGCTGGGTGATCATTTCAATACGCTTCGGGCTTAGCTTGGCTATCTCATCCTTCTTGAGTTTGCCGCTGGCTTTCAGGGCCTCGATATCTCGTTTGACATCGGACGAGGCCAGCATCCGAACCAGCGAATCCGGCAGGCTCAGCTCGCCATCGCCAGACAGGGCCCGCAGCATCAGCATCGGGTTGCCGCTGACATCCAGCTGGCTGCCATCGAGCACGAACTTGGCCTTGCCGCTGACTTCACCGTCGGCCGTTTTGAAGGTGAGCTTGGTTATTTCGAGTTCCGGCGATTTCTTGGCCAGTTGCCCGAGCAGCTCAAGGGTTTTCCCGAGCGTTGTCATATTCATTTGCTCGGCCGGGATTTTCTGCTTGCGAAGCTCGCGCAGTTCGTTGCGGAATTTCACCAGCGTCGCGACGTCAAGCTTGCGGATCTGGATATTGATTTGACCGGGGCCCTGGCGGGAATCCCCGGTACTGGCTTCACGGAATTGCAGCGTAAAGTCGCTGTTGAGGTTGCCACCGGTTTCCTGGGTCTTGCTGGTCAGGTTCAGTCCATCGATCGAATTTTTTCCTCCGACGCCATCCATGATCAATTTGTCGATGGCCAGGCTGACGGTTCCAGTGGCGAAACCGGAAGCACTCTTCTGCTGATCAAGGGAGATCTTGGCGCGGTTCAGCGCCACGCTGCCGCTGGTGCTGCCGAACTGCAGCAAGGGAGCCGTGATCTCGCCCTTGCTGGTTTTGAAGTCGGCGCTGGTTTCGAGGGTGCCGCTCAATCCTTTCCACTCGATAGTGCCTCCATCCGGGGTGGATTGTTTGGCCGGGGCCATGCTCAGCTTGGTCTGGCTGTTACCGGCCAGGTAGACATCGGTCTTGCCGGTGATCGGCGGCAGTTTTGTGAGGCCACCCGGCAGGCTGATCGACATGTCGCTCTTGATGCGGGCGAGAACCGGCTGTAACTGGAAATCGTCATCCACCGGTAGGGGGCCATGGCTGATGCGGTGCAGCACCGTAAGGGTGACGGGGGCGCCGGTGACCGTGAAGGTGGTATCGGCGGTCGACTCGAGCCAGCCACGCTGGAAATTGTTGCTGGTGACGGTGAGATCACCGTTTTCGGTCATTTCCTTGACCATGGCCTGATACGCTGACTCGGCCTGCATGCCGAACCAGTAGGGCAGTGCTGCCACGGCCGCCATCAGCACGACCACTACGATGATCAGGATCTTCTTCACTCCAGCCTCCCTCGGTACGATATGTCCAGAGTGCAAGGATATATCCTGTACGGCCAGTGTGCCATGCCCGTTTGGCGGGCACCGCCGGCCGGGTCGGGGGCCAATTCAGAGTTGCCGGTCGGTGCCGTTACAGAATAGAAGGGTCGTTGTGCGCTTGCAGCCAGACAATGCCACTGTTTGTGGGTGGCTGATCTCGAATTTCACCGGGGAGAAGCAGGTGGTTTTGCGCGCGCCGTGGCAGAACGGCTGGTTCTTAAAGGCTGGCCGCAGGGGCACAACGAGTAGGTGTCGAGTGCGAGCTCGAGGACATAGGGTGACTTCTGGGCAATGTCAGGTGAGTCCATGACATGGACCTTGATGATATGTGGATGGGCAAGGCACGCAGTGATACTGCCCATCCGCACGTTCTAACGCCATAAGCTGTGCGGACAAAGGCTGGATCAGCGCAACGCCTGCACCAGAAACTCCGGCAGCGCCCGGGCTGCCGTGTGGAGAGCAGCATTGTAGTAACGTGTCGGAAAATCCTTGCCGGTAGCCGCGTCCTCGCGGATGGTTGCGAGAGACCCCGCCTTGCAGGCCATGGTGCAGCTCCACCAGCCGGACGGATAGGTAACCTGGTGAAACTGGAGAGTGGCGGTATCGGCGAAGCCGGCGGCACGCATGGCCCGGTGCATGGATACGATCAGGTCGGGATGAAACAGCGGTGATTCCGACTGGCCGACGACGATGCCACGCGGACGCAGGGCCCGAAAACAGTTCATGTAGAAGGTTTCGGAAAACAGCCCGGCGGCCGGGCCGACCGGATCGGTCGAGTCAACGATGATCACGTCATAGGAGTCAGGTTTGGCATCCGCCACCCATTGAATGCCATCGGTGAAGTGCAAGCGGGCGCGCGGGTCGGCATTTTTCTCGCACAACTCCGGGAAGAATTGCTCCGCCACGCGCGTGACGCGCTCGTCCAACTCCACCTGGTCGGCCTGTTCCACGGTTGAATGTTTCAGCACTTCGCGAAGGGTTCCGCAGTCGCCACCGCCAATGATTAGCACCCGTTTGGGAGCGGGGTGGGTGAATAGCGCCGGGTGGGACATCATCTCGTGGTACACGAAATTATCGCGGTCGGTGACCATCACCAGTCCGTCGAGCGTCATCAGGGTACCGAAGGTCTCGGTCTCGTAGATCTCGATGCGTTGGTACTGGCTCTGCTCGTCGTGGACCTTCTTGGCAATCTTGAGAGAGATGGCCGAGCCCTGTCCGGCCCATTGTTCGGTGTACCAGGTTTGATCGAGCGCCATAGGAATAAGAGTGCTTTCGGGGGGTGAGGAGCGGCTAGTATACTAGCCGCCCATGACCGCCGACCAGCCAACCCCCCCGACCGCCTGGAGCCTCCAGAAGGCGCGCGACACCTACAACATTGCGCACTGGAGCAACGGCTACTTCGACATCAATCCGCAGGGAGAGCTGGTCTGCCGACCCGACCCGCGCGCCCAGCACCCGGGCATCAATCTGGCAGAATTGGTGCGCGAGCTGCCCCGGCACGAACTGACCCTGCCGGTACTGGTGCGCTTCTCCGGCATCCTCGCGCACCGCGTGCAGGAATTGTGCGCGGCATTCGACAGCGCCATGCAGGCTGATAGTTACCGCGGCAAGTACAACGCGGTCTATCCCATCAAGGTCAACCAGCAAAAAAGTGTCGTGGATGCGCTGCTCGCACACGGAGGCGACCGGCTGGGCCTGGAGGCCGGGTCCAAGCCGGAATTGCTGGCGGTGCTGGCACGGTCGCGTCCCGACGGCGTCGTCGTCTGCAATGGCTACAAGGATCGTGAGTTCATTCGCTTGGCACTGATCGGCAAGCAGCTCGGCATCCGCGTACACATCGTGGTCGAGAAACTTTCCGAGCTGGAGCTCGTAATCCAGGAAGCGCGCGCACTGAAGATGGCGCCATTGCTCGGTGTGCGTGTCCGTCTCAGTTCGCTTGGTGCCGGCAAGTGGCAAAACACTGGCGGCGAGAAATCCAAGTTCGGGCTATCGGCGGCCGAGGTGCTGAAGGTGATCGAGCGGTTACGCGCCGAGAACCTGCTCGACAGCCTGCAGATGATGCATTTCCACATGGGTTCGCAGATCGCCAACATCCAGCATGTGCAATCCGGCACGCGGGAAGCGGCCCGCTACTACGCCGAACTGCGCAAGCTCGGCGCTCCGGTGCGGGTGGTGAACGTCGGCGGCGGCCTCGGGGTCGACTACGAGGGCACCCGTTCGCGCAGCTTCTGCTCGATGAATTATTCGGTGCAGGAATATGCCAATAATATCGTGCATGCGTTGTGGGAAATCTGTGCCCAGCAGCAGTTGCCGCATCCAGACATCGTTAGTGAGTCCGGGCGTGCGCTCACTGCGCACCACGCGGTACTGATCACCAACGTGCTCGACGTCGAGCGTGCCCCGTCACTGGAAATGCCGCCGGCACCGGAGGCCTCCGAACCGCAGATCATCCAGGACCTGTGGAAGGGCCTGCAGGCTGTGGCCACGCTGCCGGCCCTGGAGGTCTACCACGATGCCGTGCACTGGCTGAATGAGGCCCAGACCATGTTTCACCACGGCGTGCTCTCATTAAGGGAGCGGGCACGCGCCGAGAATATCTATTTCGCCACCTGCCGTGCGGTGCGCGAGAAACTCCAGCCGGGAACCCGTGCGCACCGTGAGGCGCTCGACGAACTGAATGAAAAACTGGCTGACAAGTTTTTCTGCAATTTCTCCCTATTCCAGTCAATGCCCGACCACTGGGCCATCGACCAGATCTTCCCGGTGCTACCGCTCGATCGTCTCAACGAGGTACCCACCCGGCGTGCGGTCCTGCAGGACATCACCTGCGATTCCGATGGGCGCGTGGACCTGTATGTCGACGGCGAGGGCGTCGAGACCAGTTTGCCGCTGCACGCGCCGAAAGCCGGCGAGCCCTACCATCTTGCCATCTTCATGGTCGGCGCCTACCAGGAAATCCTCGGCGACATGCACAACCTGTTCGGCGATACTGATTCAGTGCATGTCGAGGCCACCCCCGATGGTAGATTCCGCCTCTCGCAACCGTTGCGCGGTGACACTGTCGATACGGTGCTGCGGTTCGTGCATTTCAAGGCAGAAGATCTGCTCGCCGCCTATCGTGACAAGGTGGAGGCCGCCAGCTGGCTCCAGCCGGTGGAGCGTGAGCTGTACCTGAAGGAGCTGTCCGGCGGGCTCGAAGGCTACACCTACCTGGAAGACTGAGCTCACGACGACGAGCGGGGTCCGTGTGGAGCACCATCCAGACAACGCCCGCCTGCAGTTGCTGGGTGTTCCGTCATGGGATATCTGGACAAAAGAAATCTCGAACTTTCCCTGATCCTACGCCGAGCAGGAAATGTGCTACCTCCTTGAAGGGGAAGTGATCGTCACGCCTGATGGCGGCACGCCGGTGCAGATGGCAAGGGCGACTTGGTAACCTTCCTGGCAGGCCTGTCATGCACCTTGGAAGCCCTTATCCCCGTGCGCAAGCATTACCGGTTTGTTAACTGGCTTTTCGGCATCTTTCGTAAACGGGAATCTTGTCATCTCAATGAGTTAACGCTGGCCCGACCTGGGGGCTTGTCACTGGTAATGGCACGGGCATACTGATGTCGCTGTCGGGGAGGACGGCCAGCATGTCCGGTGTGCGCCACATCCATTTATTTGTTTGTCTAACCCTGTTCGGCTTGATGAGTGGCTGTGTCACGGCGCCAGTAGCACCATTGACCGAGCGGAATCACGGCTATGGACAGTCTGAAGACGAGCAAAAACTTATCCGTCGCGCCAACCAGTTCGAAACCGAGCTGCTGGCCAAAGGCCTGGTCCTAGACGACGACACCGTCACGACCTATGTCCAGCGTGTCGGACAGGAGCTGGTCCCGACGGTCACGGATGGTGCAGTCGCGATCCGTTTTCATGTTTTGCGCGACCCCCTGGTGAACGCCTTTGCTCTGCCGAACGGTGGCATCTATCTCAATGTGGGGTTGCTCGCCCGTCTCGAAAATGAAGCACAGCTGGCGCATGTGATCGGGCACGAAATCGCGCATGTGGTGCAGCGCCACGGCTTGCAACAGCACCACTCACGCAAGGCCACCATCATCGCCGCGCACATAGCGGACGTGGCCCTGTTTGGCACTTCAATTGCCTATCTGCCAGCGCTGGGTGCGCTTGCCAGTTACAGCCAGGAAGCCGAGTCGGAATCCGATCGGTTGGCGATTGGCTACATGGTAAGCGCCGGATATTCACTGCAAGGTGCCGAGCAGTTGTTCAAGCTGCTTCAGGAAGTCAATCAACGCGAGTCGATTTGGGGGTCGGTATACAGCAGCCATCCTGACAATGCCCAGCGTGCCAGCGAAACTCGGTCAATTCTGGCTGGACGTTACAGCAACGTCGGGAGTGGACGCATCAATGCCCGGGATTATCAGCAGATTCGCGAGCGAATCGTATTGGAAAACCTTCGGCTGAAACTCAATATTCACCAGTACGCGCTGGCCGTAAAAGCCGCCGAGCATGATCTGGCGCTGGCCCCGGCTTCGCCGTGGTTGCACTACTATCGAGGCGAAGCCTACCGACTCATGGCAGAAGACCCGAGCGGTGCGGCGCGTGAGTACGCCTGGATTCAGGATGAGAAACTCAATGACGAACTGGTGGAACGTTATCGCCAGCTGAGGACCGTCCATCTCGACAAAGCCAGGCAATCCTATCGGCAGGGATTGTCCCAGGATCGGAATTTTGCCATGGCCCATCGCGGCTTGGGTTTGGTGGCCTATGCCGAAGGCGACGGCCAGACTGCAAGTAATGAACTCAACCAGTATCTTAATCTCGGTCGTGAGATCCACGACCGTCGCTACATCAACAACATCCTTGGGAGGATTCATCCATGAACAGGCAGTATCGTCGCTACATGCAGTGGTGCGCAGCTTTGCTCGCGTTGCTATTGGCGAGTGGTTGCGCCATGACCACGATGCGCGAACATCCGGACTTCGCCGCCCAGAAGCGACAGGTCAAGAATATAGCCGTGCTGCCGACCGATGTTGAATATCTGCTGCTGGTGCTGACCGGCGACAACGAGCGTTTGACGGATGAAGAACGCAATGTAAAAACTACCATGGCCGAGGCACTCCCTGGCCTGCTGGAACAGCGCGGCTATCAGGTACGAAAAACCAGTGCCGAAGAACTTGCAACAATTGTGAAAGACGCCAACTTCACCATCGAACAAGCCAAAAGTGCCTATAACGAGGTGTCGAAACAGCTTTACGAACGCGGCATGGTGGAAGAAGAGGAAGCGAAGAAATTTCGTGTCAGCATTGGTCCCGTTGGTGCAGCAGTGGCTGAGGCACTCAAAGCCGATGCGTTTCTGTTTACGCGATATTCCGGTTTCAAGAAATCAGAGGGGCTGATTGCAAAGGAGATAGTGAGCAGCGCCATGTTGGGTGCGTTAACCGGCGTGGTGGTGGTACCGGCTCCCGCTGGAGGAAGCATGGAAATGGCGCTGATCGATGGATACAGCGGCGACGTGCTTTGGACCAACCGCGGCGGTGGTCAGGTGGCTGCCACGGCCATTGCTACAAACCTGCTCGTGAAGTTACCGGCTACAGGCACGGTGGCGCAGATGGAAAAGGCCAATGCCCAGGCGAAGGCGGCTGTGGCGGCGGAGAACGAGAAACGGGCTGCGGCCTCCACGTCGTCAGACGGGACACCGTGAGCGGAATTGCGGTTGACCCGCCGGGATGTCCGGCTGGGTCAACCGTTGGTATTGCGCTTCACTTTCAGGCGAATGGCCTTGATGCCGAGTTTGGACAGTTTGGCGCTGCTGGCGTCGAGCTCGTCCAGCCGAGAATAGGGGCCTAGGCGAACGCGGTAGTAGGTCCCCTTGTCACCAACGATGATTCTTTCGATGTGCGGTTCGAGGCCATTGAGTACCAGTTTGGCCTTCAGACGGTCCGCATCCTCGATGCTGGTAAAGGCCGCGGCTTGCAGAATGTACGATGTGCCTTTCTCGGCCGGTTCGGGTTTGGTGGTCTTGCGGTCCTCACGGCGCGGTTCTGGCAGCACGGTCTCGCCCGGCAGAATGGTGTAAAAATCGAGTTTCGGTTTGGTAGCGCGTTCGGACTCTGTGGACCGAACATGGCTCTCCTGGTCTTTCTCAGCCGGTTTCTTTTTGAACAGATTCGCGAGTCCCCGGAGCGGTTTGCCGTCCTGGTAGAGATAGGTTTGCACGCCGTACATGACCGCCGCACCCAGGAACAAACCGCTGAGCAGCCACAATAGGCCGCGGAATTTTTTTCGCCCCGAGGAACGGGCAGCCGTGCGTCGGGTCCGCGTGGCCATGGCTACATAGACTCCGGTGCCGACACGCCGAGCAGTTTCAGGCCGTTGGCCAGCACTTGACGGGTGGAGTCAATCAGATTCAGGCGCGCGTCACGCAACGCCGCATCGTCGACGATGAAAGTGTGGGCGTTGTAATAGGTGTGAAAATCATTGGCTATTTCGCGTAGGTAATAGGCAATCTGGTGCGGCTCGTGAGCAAGCGCCGCGGTCTCGACGACCTCCGGGTAGCGGGTCAGCCGCGCCAGCAACTCCTGCTCATGTGATTCCGTCAGTCGGGCTAGGCTGGCATGGCCACGCGCGTTGTCTCGGGTCAGGCCCTTCTCTTTCAGTTGACGAAACACGCTGTGTACGCGCGCATGGGCGTACTGGATGTAGTAAACCGGGTTGTCGTTGGACTGGCTCTTGGCGAGATCGAGATCGAAGTCCATGTGCTGCTCGCACTTGCGCAGTACATAGAAGAAGCGCGCGGCATCATTACCGACTTCGTCGCGCAGTTCGCGCAGGGTCACGAATTCGCCGGAGCGCGTTGACATCTGCGCCTTTTCACCGCCGCGATACAGAATCGCAAATTGCACCAGCAGGACATCAAGCTTGGAGGGGTCATCGCCGAGCGCGGCGAGCGCCGCTTTCACACGAGGCACATAGCCATGGTGATCGGCACCCCAGATGTCGATGACGCGGTCGAAACCGCGTTCCAGCTTGTCGGCATGGTAGGCAATGTCGTGCGCGAAATAGGTTTTCTGGCCGTTGTCGCGCATCAGAACGCGATCCTTGTCATCGCCATAGTCGGTGGAGCGAAACCACAGCGCACCGTCTTTCTCATATGCGTGACCGGATTGTTTCAGGCGCTCAACTACGCGGTCGGCGGCGCCACGCTCGACCAGTGCGCGTTCTGAGAACCACTCATCGTAGATGACGCCGAATTCCTTAAGGTCCTGGCGAATGTCATCAAGAATGACCTTGAGGCCTAGATCAAACACGATGCGATAGCCGTCCTTGCCGAGCAACTGCTTGGCACGGTCAATCAGGCCGTCGATGTGTTTTTCCTTGTCGCCACCTGCCGGTTCATCAGCCGGCACGCCGTCAAAGACTCTAGTGGCTGGTTGGCGATACTTGTCGGCATTCTCGCGGTGCAGGGTAGCGCCGATGTCGTAGATATAGTCGCCCTTGTAGCCGTTCACCGGGAACACAAATTTCTCACCGGCGAGTTCCAGATAACGCAGCCACACGGAGGTAGCGAGGATATCCATCTGGCGGCCGGCATCGTTGATGTAGTACTCACGATGCACGTTGAAGCCGACGGCGGCCAGCAGGTTCGCGACGCAGGCACCGTAGGCGGCACCACGCCCGTGTCCGACGTGCAGGGGGCCGGTTGGATTGGCCGAGACGAACTCGACTTGCACGCGTTTTCTGGCGCCGATGGCCGAGCGACCGTAGGCCGCGCCCTCCTTAAGGATACGCGGCACCACCTGCTGATAGGCGTCCTGATTCAGGAAGAAGTTGATGAACCCCGGACCCGCGATCTCGATCTTGGCGATCAGCGACGAAGCTGGCAGGGCCTTGACGATTTTTTCCGCCAGCTCGCGCGGTTTGGTTTTCGCCTGTTTGGCGAGCGCCAGCGCGATGTTCGAGGCGAAGTCGCCATGTTCCTTGCTCCGGGCGTGGTCGATCTCGATGGCCACAGTGATGTCGGCCGGCAGTCCGCCTTCGGCCCTGAGGCCTTCGATGGCGGCCTTGAGCAAGTCTTCAATCTGCGCTTTCAATGACTGTCCTTCTTAAAGATATGTCCGAGCTGGCACGTGGTCATATTCTAGCGATGGTCACATAGATCGAGAAGCATCTTGAAATACGATGAAGGAGGGTCTCGCCATCAATCATGGATCACGAAGAACATTCGGAACCGGCTGTGTTTGGCATTTAGGTTTGGTGAGTAGAGCCATTCAGGCGAGTCCTTGCCAAGGAGTCATTTACAACGACCCCGTTTGGATCAAGGACCCTATATTCCGATTTTAACCCGAGAAAAAATGCAATTGTCGAGCGAGTCCAGCCTGCTGGCTTAGCCGCCGGGGAGCAAGGTTTTTGTATTTTGGACAAGCCGTTCCACCTCTTTGAGGGCGGCACGCTTCATCGGGCGCGCATCGACCGGGCTAAGCGGTGCTTCGCGCAATCCGGAAGGTGGCAACACGCAGATTTCCAGAGTGGTGTCGCCGGCCATGAAACGAAAGACCGGGAAGGTGTCCTGGCGATCGCCCCCGAAGCGCAAACGCCGTGTGTCCTGTTCGAATGGAATACCGTACTCACGCAGGTGCAGTGCGATCTGCTCCGGGTCGTCAGGAAAGACCTGCAGCGGGACTTCGGAGTATGACGTGGCCACACCATTGAGAAGCGGACCGGTCAGGCGCGGCTCGAACGGCGCCAGCAATCGCATGGCATCGAGCGCCACTTCCAAGAGGTGCCTGACGGTATCCGGCAGCTCGCGGGCGTGAAAGAGCCGCAGGTAATCGGCCAGCGCGGATTCGATTTCGCGGTTTGACGGCAAGTGCCGGTTCTCCGCCTGATTGAGGCGCACAGCGGCCTTGCGCTTGGCGGCGGCAAAGTCGTGTACTCCTTCTTCGGCCATGATCCGTGCCGCTTCCTGGGTGATGCGTTCACGCAGAAGATCATCGCCGCGGCTGGGAATCGCCGGACGACGACGGCCAGGCATCAGAACAGGCCCTCGCGAACGTTGTCCGGAGACTTGGTGGTGTCTCCCGGTGTGCTGCCCTCGACCACGTCGGCACTGGTGTCCACCGTACCCTCGAGAAAATACTCCTGCATCGCTTCCGGGTCCGCGGCAGTGGTCAACTTGCCGGTTTCCCGATTGATCGTGGCGGTCACGATGCCCGGTGGTGGCACCAGTGGTTTTTCCGGAACTCCGTCCAGCACCACCCGCATGTATTCAATCCACATGGGCAGCGCCGCGCGACCGCCGGTTTCGCCCTTGCCGAGCGATTCGTTCTGATCGAAACCAACCCAGGCGATACCGACCAGATCACTGTTGAAGCCATTGAACCAGGCATCGCGATGATCATTGGTGGTGCCGGTCTTGCCGGCCAGATCCTTGCGGTTGAGTACGTTGGCAGCCTGAGCGGTACCGTAGCTCACGGTGTCGCGCAGGATGCTGTTCATGAGAAAGCTGTTTTGACGGGTGATGGCTTGTTCGGCATAACGTGGTGCCGGTGCCGCCGGGTCCACGTTTTTTGGCGGTGGCGGGCAGTCCGGGCAGACAATGACCGGACTGGCCTGCTCGAGGATGTTGTGCTTGGCGTCTTCGATGCGCGTGATCAGGTATGGCTCGATGCGATAACCGCCATTGGCGAAGACCGAAAAGGCACTGGCCATCTGCAGCGGGGTCGCCTCGGCGGTGCCGAGGGTCAGCGACAGATTTTTCGGAAGCCGTGCCGGATCGAATCCGAAGCGCCCCATGTATTCGGCGGCGTATTCCGGCGTGATGGCGCGCAGCAGCCTTACGGCCACGAGATTGAGTGACAGTGCCAGTGCCTTGCGCAGTCGCGTGGGGCCGAAGAATTTGCGCGAGTAGTCTTCCGGACGCCATTCATCCTCGAGCGATACATCTTCGATCACGATTGGTGCGCCGCTGATCAGGCTGGCAGGGGTAAAGTCCTTATCGAGTGCCGCCGAGTAGATGAACGGTTTGAAGCCCGATCCTGGCTGACGCTGGGCGAGCGTGACGTGGTTGTACTGATTTCGAAAGAAATCGAAGCCACCGGCCAGCGCCAGGATGGCCCCATCATTTGGATTGATCGATACGAAGCCACCCTCGACGTCTGGCAATTGAACAAGCTTCCATCGCACTTCTCCGTCTGTTTCGGCGCGTTGCAGATACACCACATCACCGACATGCAGTAGATCAGTGGCTTTCTTCGGTGGCGGGCCGAGCGTGTCTTCGTCGATGTAACGCATGGCCCAGGACATGGTCGGCAGGTCGAGTTCGGCCCGCGTGCCATCCTGCGTGTAGGCGATCGCCAGTTTCTCATCGGTGTGCACGATTAGCGCCGGCAATAGCCCGCCCACAACTGGATAATCCTTGAGCAGTTCATCGAGCCGCGCGGCTTCAGTCTTGCGGTTGATATTTTCGTGCCCAGCCGGGCCACGCCAGCCGTGACGACGGTCATAATCGATGAGCGCCTTGCGCAGGGCCACCTGTGCGGCCTGCTGGTCCTTGGCGCGAATCGTGGTGTAAACGTTATAGCCTTCGGCATAACTCGATTCGCTGTATTTTCCGACTACGTACTGGCGGACCATCTCGGCCACGTAAGGGGCGTCCAGACTGAACTGCAGGGCATGACGACTGGCACCGATTGGCGCATTCATGGCTTCGGTGAATGTCGCTTCGTTGATGTAACCCAGTTTCAGCATGCGCCGAAGCACATAGCCACGTCGCTCCAGTGCGCTATCCGGATTCACCATCGGGTTGTAGCGGGACGGTGCTTTCGGCAGGCCAGCCAACAGGGCCATTTCCGGTAAAGTCAGGTCACTCAGGGCCTTGCCAAAATAGATCTGTCCGGCGGCAGCGAAGCCATAGGCGCGACTGCCGAGAAAGATCTTATTAAGGTAGAGCTCGAGTATCTTGTCCTTGTTGAACTCCCGCTCGATCTTGAAGGCCAGCAGGATTTCTTTGATTTTTCGACTATATGTTTTCTCTGGTGACAGGAAGTAATTGCGTGCCACCTGCATGGTGATGGTGCTGGCGCCTTCGTGGGTGCCGCCACGCCGCAGATTGTTAATGGCGGCCCGGAGAATGCCCTGGAAATCGACTCCTTGATGGACATAAAAGGCATCGTCTTCGGCGGCCAGGATTGCCTGAATCAGCTGGGGCGGCACTTCCCGGGTGGTTACCGGAATTCGCCGTTCTTCACCGAATTCAGCAATCAGGGTGCCCTCTGCGCTATAGACCCGCAGCGGGACCTTGAGGCGGTCACCACTCAGGTCGTCGAGAGATGGAAGCGTGGGGGTGAGGATCAAGGCGATCGTGGCCGCCAATAAAATCCCCATAACAAACAGGCCTGTAGCCGTGAACAGGACGAGCTGCCAGGGGCGTTTGGGAAGAAACGGGGTCAGCTTGAGCCTGGTTAAAAGGCTGTTCAGGAGGTTCATGGCTTATGCCGGGTGTGGGCAGGCGGCGGGGGTCAGGGTGTTTGACCGGGGGTCAGCGCGGAGTTCACGAGTATAAACAGTTTTTAATTCTTGCCAACGGCATTTGGCAGTTCCGTTTGTCATCGTCTATATTTGGGGGTAGCATTTAATGCAAAATTACATATATTCTCCCTAAGCCACTGGGAACAAGAGGAAAATAACCCGTATGCTGGGCAAGCTCCTGGCCAAAAAGAAATCGTCCTCACCGCCTGAAATTGGTGGCGAGTCTTCATCCATCTTTGCCACCTTTGGCAAGCTCGTTGCCAAGAAGAAGCCACCGCTATTGGGCATTGATATCAGCGCCTCGTCCGTGAAGGTGCTCGAGCTCAGCATGTCTGGCGAACATTATCGTGTCGAGCGCTATGCGGTGGAACCGATGCCGCAGAATGCAATGGTGGAACACAGTATCACCGAAGTTGAACAGGTGGCCGCGGCCATGGGACGTGCAGTAAAGCGTTCCGGCAGCCGTCTCAAGCACGTCGCCCTTGCAGTTCCAGGCTCGCATGTAATCAGTAAAGTGCTGGCCATGCCGATGGGGCTCAGCGATCGCGATTTGCAGACGCAGATTGAGATGGAAGCCGACCGGCATATTCCTTACCCGCTCGACGAAGTCAATATGGATTTCTATGTTCTGGGGCCCACCAGCGAAGGGTCTGACCAGGTCAATGTGTTGCTCGCGGCGTGTCGCAAGGAAATTGTCGACGACTATGTTGCTGTCGCTGAAGGTGCAGGCCTCACACCACTGGTTGTTGATATTGAAACCTATGCGATCGAGAACGCCTACAGCTTGATCGCCCGCAACATGGCCGGCGGGGGTATGGAAAAAACAGTGGTACTGATGGATGTGGGCGCCACTACTACTACCATCAATGTCATGCACAACAATCGCTCGGTGTACACGCGCGATCACACCTTTGGCGGACGCCAGCTCACTGAGGAAATCCAGCGACGCTACGGACTGTCCTACGAAGAAGCAGGGCTGGCCAAGAAGCAGGGTGGATTGCCCGATAATTACCAGACGGACGTGCTGCGGCCTTTCATGGAGGCCATGTGCCAGGAAATCATGCGCGCCTTGCAGTTTTTCTATTCGTCGAGCCCGTTTAACAGCGTTGATCAGATTCTTCTGGCTGGTGGCTGTTCCCAGATACCCGGTATTGAGGAGTTGGTTTCAGCGCGCGTCGGGGTACCGGCAGTGGTGGCCAACCCGTTTTCAATTATGTCGTTGGCTTCACGCATCAAGCCGCAGATGCTGAGTGCCGATGCGCCGTCTCTGATGATCAGCTGTGGGCTGGCGCTGCGGGGGTTTGAGCAATGATTACTACCCGCATCAACCTGCTACCGTGGCGCGACCTCCGCCGCAAGGAGTCGGATCGCCAATTGCTCTCCATCGCGGTCGGGGCCTGGATCCTGATGGGTCTGATTGTCTTCTATGCGCACCTGCACGTTTCCGGGTTGATTGAGAACCAGCAAAAGCGCAATGAGTTTCTGAATCAGGAAATCAAGAAGGTCGAGGAAGAAATCAAGGAGATCCGGGAGCTGCAAGCGGCACGCAGCGCCTTGTTGGCGCGCATGCGTGTCATTCAACAACTACAACTGGATCGCACCCGTATCGTTCACATGTTCGATGATCTGGTTCGCAAAACGCCCGAAGGAGTTTATTACTTTGGGCTCAAGCAGGCAGGCAAAACTATCACGCTGCGCGGAAATGCTCAGTCCAACGCGCGCGTCTCGGCGCTGATGCGCAACCTCGATTCCTCGGACTGGTTTGTCAACCCCGACCTGGACGTGATTAACGTAAAGCCGAGAGGTGCAACGCGCGTGAGCGAATTCACGCTGCGGGTCAACCAGAAAGACAAGAAGGAAGAAAAGGACGGGACCGCGCCATGACGCTGGACGACCTGAAAAATATTGATATCAACGACATTTCCGGCTGGCCGTTGCCAATCAAGATCGTTGGCATCGCTTTGATCTCCGCCGGTCTGTTGTTTCTGGGATATTACTTTTTGATCGCCGACGAGTTAGCGCAACACGAAGAGGAACAGAAAAAGGAACTCACCCTCAAAGATACTTACCTCAATAAGAAAGCGCTGGCCATCAATTTGCCTGCCTATAAGCAGCAGATGGAAGAAATGCAGCAGACCTTTGGCACCCTCCTGCGTCAGCTTCCCAATAAAACCGAAGTACCGAACCTGCTGGTGGACATTACCCAGGCGGGGTTGGGTCGTGGACTTAGTTTTGTGCTCTTCAAGCCGGAAAAGGAGAAGCCCCAGGAGTTCTACGCTGAGTTGCCAATTAATATTCGCGTCACCGGGGGCTTTCATCAGCTCGGCCAGTTTGTCAGTGACCTGGCGGCACTGCCGCGAATCGTGACTGTTGGCGATATTGATATCGGTGCGGACGCCAAGGGAGGCGGACTGACCATGACGGCGGTGGCACGCACCTACCGCTATCTCGAGCCAGAAGAAATCGAGGCGCTCAAGCCCAAGTCTAAGCAAAAGCCGAGACCGGGCGCTCCCGCGCAGAAGGGAGGCAAATGATCATGAACCGTCTCGTGTTGCTTGGGTTGCTGGCACTACTCGCTGGTTGTGCGGGTGACGGCATGGATGACCTGCGTGAATTTGTTAAAACCGCGCATGCCGACCGTAAACCCAAGATCGAACCGTTACCCGAGATCAAGCCGTACGAGGCTTTTGCCTACGCCGCCACTGATTTAATGGATCCGTTCTCCGCCGCCAACCTGACACCGAGGTCCCTGTTGGGCAGTGCGAGTGGTCCGCGCCCTGACATGAACCGGCGCAAGGAACCGCTTGAGGACTATCCGCTCGATGCTCTGAGGATGGTCGGCACGCTGTCCCGCGGCAAGCAGGTCTGGGCCGTGATTCAGGACAAGGACGGTGGTGTGCATCGCGTACAGAAGGGTAATTTCATCGGCCAGAACTTTGGCAAGATTACTCGCGTCAGCGATGACAAGATTGAACTCGTCGAGCTGGTACAGGGAGCACTCGGCGACTGGGTGGAACGCGAGGCCAGCCTCGCCATACAGGAATAGGAATAACAGAGGACATGAGCATGAACCAGAACAACCCGCATCGATCGAACGGGGGGCAGGTGATCAGAAAGCTGATGGCGCGTGTCTGGGCGCTCGCTTTCCTGGCGGCCGCCAATGCCGCACTGGCTGCCGGTGACCTCACCGCATTGAATTGGGAAGAAGGGGCTTCCGAGCCGATCATGCAGGTGTGGGTCAGCGGTTCACCTTCCTATGAAGTTCAGTCACTAGACGGTGGACAGCGTCTGCGCTTTAGTCTCGTCGACACTTCCTTGCGCGATGTCACGGACCTGAGTGGCCGCGGTGTCGTGAAAGGTGTCTACCCGTATCTGACTGAGACCGGAACGGGAGTCAATATCGACTTTCTGATGTCATCACCGGGTGAGCTGAAAGTGGAGCCGGCCAGCTACGGTTATCGCATTGTGGCCACGTCAGCGGCTGCCAACGGCAAGGCGGCATCTAACGGGAAGGCAGAAACTGCGGCACCGGCGGCCGCGTCCACTGCTGCACCAGCAGCTGCGGCTGTGGTTCCTGTGCCGGCCGTTGTCCCGGCCAAAGCATCTGAACCGTTGAACGCAATTAACGAAATTGTTTACGCCAAGCTGCCTGGAGATCGTATTCAGGTCCAGTTGCGGATGTCCGAGGCACCACCCAAGCCTGCCATCTTCACGACCAACAATCCGGCACGCGTGGCCATCGATTTTCCGAACACCCGCATCAACCTGCCGAAGAGTTCCGTCAAGGTAGGTGAGGGCGCTGTCAACAGTGTGACGGCAGTCGAGGCAGAGAACCGCACTCGTATCGTGCTTAACCTGGTGCGATCGGTTGCGTATTCCACCAGTACCGACGGTCGCAACTATACGATCACGGTCGAGAGTGCGGCAGGCGGAGTGGCCGGTACTCAGGCAGCAAAAACCACACGCTTTGCAACCGCCGTCAAACCCGGCAAGCACAATCTCAAGAATATTGATTTTCGTCGCGGACCACAGGCGGACGCCAAGATCATTATCGGATTGTCCGATACCGGTGTTGGCATCGACATCCGCGAACAGGCCGGCGAAATCATAGTCGATTTCCTGGACACGGGTATTTCTGCCGAATTGCAACGTCGTCTGGATGTCACCGACTTTGGCACGCCAGTCACGAACGTTGACACCTTCGTGCAGGGCAAGAATGTGCGTATGGTCGTTACGGCCAAGGGCAAGTTCGAGCACCTGGCCTACCAGGCTGGGGATGTTTTCACCGTCAACGTCAAACCCATCATTGAAAAAGAGGGCGAGAAGAAGAAGGACGAGTTCGGATATTCGGGCGAGAAACTGTCGCTCAACTTCCAGAATATCGATGTGCGCGCTGCATTACAGGTGATCGCCGATTTCACCGGGCTTAATTTTGTCACCAGTGATGCGGTGAAGGGCAACCTGACGCTGCGCCTCAAGGACGTGCCCTGGGACCAGGCCCTCGACATCATTGCCGATGCCAAGAACCTGGCGATTCGGAAGAGCGGTAATGTAGTGCGGGTTGGACCGGCCGCAGAAGTGGCGGCCAAGGAAAAGGCGCAGCTCGAGGCCGGCAAGGCGGTGATGGAGCTGGAGCCGCTGATATCCGAGCTGATCCAGGTTAACTATGCCAAGGCCGATGATCTGGCCAAACTGCTCAAGTCGATCCGTGCCGTAAACCCCGGTCAACAGTCCAGTCCGTTCGGGACGGTGTCCAAGATCGAAACGGAATCGAATACGCTGCTGTCACCGCGCGGCCAGGTGACAGTTGACGCGCGTACCAACTCATTGCTGATTCAGGATACACCGACCAAGGTCCGGGAAGTGCGCAAACTCATTAATCAGCTCGACCAGCCGGTTCGCCAGGTCATGATTGAGACCCGCCTTGTGGAGGCCACGGATGACTGGGCCAAGAACATCGGCGTGCGCTGGGCGGCGGTCAAGCGCCCGGATTATAACCGACGTGATGGGCAGGCTGTGATCTGCGGAACGCTTGAATGTCAGGTTGATGCCCTGAATGGCGATCCGATTAACCTGAATAGCGATGCGTTGAGCGTCAACATGCAGGCCGATCCGATCCGTGGTCAGATCGCCGGTTCGTTGGCGGTATCGGTGGCCAAGATGCTGGACGGCAACGTGCTGTCGTTGGAATTGTCGGCCCTGGAATCCGAAGGCAAGGGCAAGATCATTTCCAGCCCGCGACTCATCACCAGCAACCAGAAGAAGGCGCGCATCGAGCAGGGCCAGGAAGGCCTGTTCCGGGCCCTGAGTGCCGGTCTCGGGACGACATCGTTTGTGGTCCGCAAGGCGGTGCTGGCGCTCGAAGTGACCCCGCAGATCACACCGGATGACCGGATCATCATGGATGTGCTGATCACCAAGGACGTCTTCGTCGATGCGGTCAACGGCCTGATCGACAAGAAAGAGGTCACCACGCAGGTACTGCTCGACAATGGCGAGACCGTTGTCATTGGCGGCATCTATGAACAACAACAGGGCGACCGCATCTATAAGATCCCGTTCCTTGGCGATCTGCCAATGCTGGGTTGGCTGTTCAGGGAGAAACAGAACTTTGACTCCAAGCGAGAACTGCTCATCTTCCTGACACCGCGCATCATGTCAGAACGGCTGAGCCTGAAATAATTCATCGCCTACTTGCTGCTTCACCAAGAGCGCCGTACCCGCAAGGGACGGCGCTCTTGATTTGTGGTTCCCGGACTGGCATATCCTTCAATATGAGCAAGACCGATAACCTCTTTCTGATCGGCCCGATGGGGGCCGGAAAAACCACGATTGGCCGCCAGCTCGCACAATTGCTGAACAAGGCCTTTATCGATGCCGACCACGAAATCGAGAAGCGCACCGGAGTGTCGATCCCAACCATATTTGATATCGAGGGTGAGCCCGGATTTCGCAGCCGGGAAGTTCAGGTGATAGATGAAATTACCCAAGCCTCCAACATTGTGCTGGCGACAGGGGGTGGGGCCGTGCTGCGGGAAGAAAACCGATCTGTACTTAAGCATCGTGGGGTGGTGGTGTATTTGCGTGCCGACCTCGACACTTTATTCGAACGTACGCGCCGTGACCGAAATCGGCCACTACTGCAGACGGACGACCCCCGTGGCAGAATAGAAGAGTTGCTGCGTCAACGCGAACCTATTTATCTCGAGCTTGCCGACATCGTGGTGGACACGGGTCAGCGCCCGCCATCCAGCGTGGCGCGTGACATTGTCACCAAGCTCAAACAGTATGAGAGCCATGAAAACCCTGCAGGTTGATCTCGGCGATCGCCGCTACCCGATTTTCATTGATGCCGGATTATTGAACCGGTCTGATTTGCTCGTTCCCTGTATACAGGGTAGCCGGGTCGCCGTGATTACCAACACTACGGTTGGCCCCTTGTATCTTGAGCGGGTGCTGCAGGTGCTTGCGCCGTGGAATCCGATCAAGGTTATTCTCCCGGATGGCGAGCAATTCAAGACCCTTGAGGTTTTAAACCAGGTTTTTACCGCGCTATTAACCGAACGTTGTGACCGTAAAACGACGCTCGTGGCGCTCGGTGGTGGCGTCGTTGGTGACATGGCTGGGTTTGCTGCCGCCACCTACCAGCGTGGTGTTCCGTTCATTCAAATCCCGACCACCTTGCTGGCGCAGGTTGACTCATCGGTCGGGGGCAAGACCGGTGTGAACCACCCGCTGGGCAAGAACATGATCGGAGCATTTCATCAGCCGCAATGTGTAATTATTGATACGGATACACTGGCCTCGCTACCCGACAACGAGCTGTCAGCGGGCCTGGCCGAGGTGATCAAGTACGGCTTGATTGGTGATCTTGAGTTCTTCAGTTGGCTGGAACAAAACATGGACGCGCTGCTGGCCCGTGATCCACAGGCACTGGCCTATGCCATTGAGCGCTCCTGTGCCGACAAGGCACGGGTGGTAGCGGCTGATGAGCGCGAAGCTGGACTGCGCGCGCTGCTTAACCTTGGTCACACCTTTGGCCATGCGATCGAGACCGGCGTCGGGTATGGCAACTGGCTGCATGGCGAAGGAGTGGCAGCCGGTATGTGCATGGCGGCCGATCTGTCCCGGCGTCTCGGTTGGCTGAAGCCCGAGGATGTCACTCGTATTCAGACCCTGGTCCGTCGTGCCAGATTGCCGACGCATGCGCCGAAGTCATTGAGCAGTACGCAGCTGCGTGAGCTCATGAGCGTCGACAAGAAAGTTGAAGCCGGAAAACTGCGGTTGGTACTACCGAAGGGTCTCGGCCAGTCAGTGATCACGGCGGATGTCCAACCGGCGCTGCTGCTGGAGACGCTCGAGCAATGCCGGGAGAGCGCCTGATGCCGCTGGCACCTTTTGCCGCCAGTGATGCGGCGTCTCGAGGACGCCGGCATTCTGAGGTAGCCCCGGCCTATCGCAGCGAGTACCAGCGCGACCGTGATCGCATCGTGCATTGCGGTGCGTTTCGCCGTCTCGAGTACAAGACCCAGGTTTTCGTGAATCATGAAGGCGACCTGTTTCGTACTCGCCTCACCCATTCGATCGAAGTCGCCCAGATTGGACGGTCAATTGCCCGCACGCTACAGCTCAATGAAGATCTGACGGAGGCCATTTCCCTGGCTCACGACCTGGGACACACACCATTCGGCCACTCCGGTCAGGATGCGCTGAATGCCTGCATGCAGGAGTATGGAGGTTTTGAGCACAACCTGCAGTCATTGCGTGTTGTCGATGTGCTGGAGGAGCGGTACGCCGAGTTTCCCGGCCTGAATCTGACATTCGAATCTCGTGAAGGAATCCTCAAACACTGTTCGGTTAAAAATGCCGAACAGCTGGGCGATATCGGCCGGCGATTCATTGAGAAACAGCAGGCCAGCCTGGAAGCACAGGTTGCGAATCTTGCCGATGAAATCGCATATAACAATCATGATGTCGATGACGGACTGCGCTCTGGCCTGATCACCATCGACCAGTTGCGCGAGATCCGCTTGTTCGGCAAGCAGTACGATGAAGTGGTGAAGCGTCATCCCGGTGTCACCGAACGGGTCCGGATCCATGAAATCGTGCGACGCATGATCAACCGCTTGGTGGTGGATCTGGTGGATGAGTCCCGCCGGCGCCTCACGGCCAGCCAGGTGCAGTCGATCGACGAAGTGCGTGCGGCCGGCTCGTCCCTGATCGGTTTCAGTGATGCCATGCGCGATGAAAGCCTGGAGCTCAAGCGCTTTCTCCGTACCGCGTTGTATAACCATTACCGGGTCCGGCGCATGACCCGCAAGGCTGAACAAATCGTGGCTGATCTATTCCAGGTGTTCATGGGAGATCGGCGGCTCTTGCCGCCGCAGTTCCAGGATAAGCTGGAAGCTGGCCAGGGCGACGCGCTGGCACGGGCGCGGGTGGTGGCGGACTATATCGCCGGCATGACTGACCGCTATGCGATTCGCGAGCATAAACGCCTGTTTGATCCGGTTGAGCTGACCTGACCACCTGAATCCGGGTCAAAAACCCCGAATTTTGCTGTAAAACCCTCCCTCAAGGCGTTGCTGGCCCGGTCTGTAAACGCTAGACTATTCGGCCCTTTTCGCCCGAAATAACGCGAAAATACGAGATTCCCGCAGCAGGGGCTGTCGGGAGCGCCAGAAGAACGAGGTCAGAATACGTGAATCACCCGGGGATGCCGCACGCCCAAGGCCTGTATCGGCCGGATCAGGAACACGACGCCTGTGGCGTTGGTTTCATTGCCCACATTAAAGGCCAGCAGAGCCACGCGATCATTGCACAGGGCCTGCAGATACTCAGGAACCTGACCCATCGCGGCGCCGTTGGCGCCGATCCGCTGGCGGGTGATGGCGCCGGTCTGCTTATTCAGATACCGGATGCCTTCCTGCGGCGCGAGTTAGCAAAACAGAAAGTCGAATTGCCCAAGGCTGGTGATTTCGCCGTCGGCATGCTGTTCCTCCCGCGCGACGCTGCGACCCGTGCCGCTTGCGAGCGGATTATCAGTGAAGTGATTTCGGAGGAAGGTCAGTCGTTGCTCGGCTGGCGCGATGTTCCGACCAATAACAAACGGCTCGGCAAGGGTGTACGAGCCGTCGAGCCGGTCGTTCGTCAAGTTGTGGTTGGCCGTGGTGCGGCCACGCCAGAGGATAGCTTCGAGCGCAAGCTGTTCGTGATTCGCAAGCTGGTCGAACACCGCGTACGCGCACTGGCCATGAAGGATCAGGAAATGTTTTACATCCCTTCCTGGTCATCCCGCACCCTGGTGTACAAGGGCATGCTACTCGCTGATCAGGTCGGCGAGTATTTTCCGGACCTTCTGGATGAGTCGATGGTGTCGGCGCTGGCGCTGGTGCATCAGCGGTTCTCGACCAACACCTTTCCGACCTGGGACCTGGCGCATCCGTTTCGGATGATCGCCCACAACGGTGAGATCAACACCTTACGCGGCAATGTGAATTGGATGGCGGCACGCCGGCATTCGATGTCCTCGACTCTGCTGGGATCCGATCTCGACAAGCTGTGGCCATTGATTGCAGAGGGCCAGTCGGACTCAGCCTGCTTCGACAACGCGCTCGAACTGCTGGTCGCCGGTGGCTACTCGCTGGCGCACGCCATGATGCTGCTCATTCCCGAGGCCTGGTATGAGAACAAGCTCATGGATGAGAAGCGCAAGGCATTTTATGAATATCACGCTGCGCTGATGGAACCGTGGGACGGCCCGGCAGCGGTGGCGTTTACCGACGGCCGCCAGATCGGCGCCACCCTCGACCGCAATGGCCTGCGTCCGGCGCGTTATCTCATCACCGACGACGACCTGGTGGTCATGGCGTCGGAAATGGGTGTGCTAGACATCCCGCAGCACAAAATCGTCAAGAAATGGCGCCTGCAACCGGGCAGGATGTTCCTGATTGATCTGCAGGCCGGTCGCATTATCGACGATGCCGAGCTCAAGACCCAGCTGGCAGACTCTCGCCCGTATCGCGAGTGGCTGTCAAAGTCCCAGATTCGCCTTGAGAGCCTGCCGGCCGTGCCGGCGCCGGTGCCGGCCAGCAACGGCGCTTTGCTCGACCGCCAGCAGGCCTTCGGTTACACCCAGGAAGACATCAAGTTTCTGATGACGCCGATGGCCGCCACCGGTCAGGAAGCCATCGGTTCCATGGGCAATGACACGCCATTAGCGGTGCTGTCGAACCGCGCCAAGCCGCTCTATAGCTACTTCAAGCAGCTGTTTGCCCAGGTAACCAATCCGCCGATTGATCCGATCCGCGAGGAAATGGTGATGTCGCTGGTATCGTTTATCGGCCCGCGTCCCAATCTGCTCAGCCTCGATGAAGACCGGCCGTACCTGCGCCTCGAAGTGAGCCAGCCGGTCTTGTCGGCAGCGGACATGGAAAAGATCCGCAAGATCGCGGAACTGACAGGCAACATGTTTCACTCAGCCACGCTTGGCATTTGCTATGCCGCCGAGACCGGGGCCACCGGCATGGGTCCGGCGCTCGAAGCGCTGTGCACCGCCGCCGAAAAGGCCGTGCACAACGGGGCGAATATCCTGATCCTGTCGGATCGTGAGACCGACAGCGCACACCTGCCGATTCCGGCCTTGCTGGCCACGAGCGCCGTGCACCATCACCTGATCCGCGCCGGCCTGCGCACCAAGGTCGGACTGGTGATCGAAACCGGCTCGGCACGTGAAGTACACCATTTCGCGATGCTCGCCGGATACGGCGCCGAGGCGATACACCCGTACCTGGCGTTTGAAACGCTGGCGGCGATGAAAGAGATGTTGCCGGCTGATCTCAGCCACGCCGAGGCCTGCAAGCGTTTCACCAAGGCGGTGGCCAAGGGCCTGCTCAAGGTCATGTCCAAGATGGGCATATCCACCTACCAGTCCTATTGCGGTGCGCAGATCTTCGAGGCCATCGGCCTCAACAGCGCGTTCCTGGACCAGTATTTCACCGGTACGCCAACCCGTATCGAGGGCGCCGGACTCATCGAGATCGCCGAAGAGGCGGTGCGCTGGCATCGCGATGCCTATGGGAATGCACCGATCTATCGCCAGGCACTCGACACCGGTGGCGATTATGCCTTCCGGGTGCGCGGCGAGGCACACATGTGGAGCCCGCAATCGATTGCCAAACTGCAGTTGGCCACCCGTACCGGCAACTTCCAGACCTACAAGGAATACGCGGCGCTCATCAATGAACAGAATGAACGCCTGATGACGTTGCGTGGGTTGTTTGAAGTCAGAAAGGCACCCAAGCCAGTGCCACTCGACGAGGTCGAACCGGCAAAGGAGATCGTCAGGCGTTTTGCCACAGGCGCGATGTCGCTCGGCTCGATCTCGACCGAGGCGCATACCACACTGGCCATTGCCATGAACCGTATCGGTGGCAAATCGAACACCGGCGAAGGCGGCGAAGACCCGAACCGCTACAAGACGCTCAAGGGCGGCGAGAAGCTTTCGGAAATTATTGGCAAGGGTCGTATCGAACGTGACCTGGAAATGAAAGTGGGTGATTCGCTGCGCTCGCGGATCAAGCAGTGCGCCTCGGGTCGTTTCGGTGTCACCGCCGAATACTTGCAGAGCGCCGACCAGATCCAGATCAAAATGGCGCAGGGCGCCAAGCCCGGTGAGGGTGGCCAGCTGCCGGGTGGCAAGGTGAGTGAATACATTGCTCAGCTGCGTTTCTCAGTGCCCGGTGTGGGTCTGATTTCGCCTCCGCCGCATCACGACATTTATTCGATCGAAGATCTGGCACAACTGATTCACGATCTGAAGAACGTGAACCCGAATGCCTCGATCTCGGTCAAGCTGGTCGCCGAAGTTGGTGTCGGCACCGTCGCGGCGGGCGTGGTCAAGGCGCATGCCGATCATGTTGTGATTGCCGGCCACGACGGTGGTACCGGTGCGAGCCCGTTGTCGTCAATCATGTATGCCGGCAGCCCGTGGGAAATCGGATTGGCCGAAACACAACAGACCCTGGTGTTGAACGGGTTGCGCGGGCGCGTGGCGGTACAGGCCGACGGCCAGATGAAGACCGGACGCGATATTGTAATTGGCGCATTGCTCGGCGCCGACGAGTTTGGTTTCGCAACGGCGCCGCTGGTGGTGGAAGGCTGCATCATGATGCGCAAGTGCCACCTCAATACCTGCCCGGTGGGTGTCGCGACCCAGGACCCGGAATTGCGCAAGCGCTTTACCGGCCAGCCGGAACACGTGGTGAATTACTTCTTCTTTGTTGCCGAGGAAGTGCGCCAGTTCATGAGTGAACTGGGTTTCCGCAAATTCGAAGACATGATCGGCCGAGCCGATCTGCTCGACATGCGCAAAGGCGTGAACCACTGGAAGGCGCAAGGCCTCGATTTTTCGAAGATTTTCTACCAGCCGAAGGTGTCGGGCACAGCTACCCATCACTGTGAACAGCAGGATCACGGCCTGGACAAGGCGCTCGACCATCAGCTGATCGCCAAGTCCAAGGCGGCGCTCGAAAACAGCAAGCCAGTGCAGATCGAGTTGCCGGTCAAGAATACCAACCGCACGGTCGGCGCGATGCTGTCCGGGGAAGTCGCCAAACGTCACGGCCATGCCGGTCTTCCCGAGGACACGATCCACATCAAGCTCACCGGGACCGCCGGCCAGTCGTTTGGCGCCTGGCTGGCACATGGCATCACCCTCGAACTGGAAGGCGATGGCAATGATTACGTCGGCAAGGGTTTGTCGGGTGGCAATATCGTGATTTACCCGTCGGCGAAGACGANNATCAGCGGTGAGTGCTATTTCCGCGGTGTGGCCGGCGAGCGCTTCGCAGTGCGCAATTCCGGAGCTGTGGCGGTTGTAGAAGGGGTAGGTGATCATGGTTGCGAGTACATGACTGGCGGCACCGTCGTGGTGCTCGGCCAGGCCGGGCGCAATTTCGCGGCCGGGATGTCCGGCGGCATCGCCTTCGTACTGGACGAGGCCGGCGACTTCGCCAAGCGCTGCAACATGGCCATGGTCGAGCTCGAGGCCGTGCCGGCAGAAGATGCCCACGTGACGGCTGCCGGTGATCAGGCCGGAGAACTGGAAAGCCACGGACGCGTCGACGTCAATCATCTGGAGCAGAGTGATGTGCACATCCTGCGCACCCTGATCCAGCGCCATCAGCATTACACCGGCAGTACGCGCGCCAAGGCGATCCTCGACGCTTTCGAGGCGTATCTGCCGAAATTCGTGAAAATCATGCCAATGGAATACCGGCGCGCGCTGGCAGAAATGAATGCGCATGCCAAGCACGAGAACGAACCGGAGTTTGTGTAATGGGTAAGCCAACAGGATTCATGGAAATCCGCCGCCAGGAACCGGGTGCGCTACCGGTGGCGGAACGCATTCACTTCTACAAGGAATTCGAGGTGCCGCTGGCCGAGGCCGAGGTCAGCAAACAGGGCGCACGCTGCATGGACTGTGGCATTCCGTTCTGCCAGAGCGGATGCCCGATCAATAACATCATCCCTGACTGGAATGACCTGGTGTACAGGGGTCGTTGGCGCGAGGCCATCGAGGTGCTGCACTCAACCAACAATTTCCCGGAAATCACCGGGCGCATCTGCCCGGCACCGTGCGAAGCGGCCTGCACGCTGAACATCAATAACGATCCGGTGACCATCAAGACTATCGAGCATGCGATCATTGATCATGCCTGGGAAAACGACTGGGTCAAGCCGCAACCCGCCAAAAATAAAAGTGGCAAGAAAGTCGCGGTGGTTGGATCCGGACCTGCCGGCATGGCCTGCGCCCAGCAGCTGGCACGCGCCGGCCACACAGTAACGGTGTTCGAGAAAAACGACCGTGTCGGCGGTCTGATGCGTTATGGTATTCCCGACTTCAAGCTGGAAAAGCGCCATATCGACAACCGTGTTGAGCAGATGAAGGCTGAAGGTGTCGAATTCAGAATCAATCAGCATGTGGGAGTCTCGGTACCGGCCCAGCAGCTGCTCAAGGAGTTTGATGCTGTGGCGCTGACCGGTGGTTCCGAGCAGCCGCGCGATCTGGCGGTACCGGGCCGCGAGCTCAAGGGCGTGTACTTCGCCCTGGAATTCCTGCCGCAGCAAAACAAGCGCGTGGCCGGGGACAAGATCCCTGACAGTATCGCGCTCACCGCCCAAGGGAAGCATGTCGTGGTCATCGGCGGCGGCGATACCGGTTCCGACTGTGTCGGCACCTCGATCCGTCAGGGTGCTGCCTCGGTGACGCAGTTTGAATTGATGCCGAAGCCGCCGGAAAGGGAAAACAAGCCGCTGGTATGGCCGAACTGGCCGAACAAGTTGCGCACCTCGTCGTCGCAGGAAGAAGGCTGCCAGCGTGACTGGGCGGTAGCCACCAAGAAGCTCACCGGCGAGAACGGCCGAATCACCGCGCTGCACGCAGTACGCCTCGACTGGAAACAGGACGACAAGGGCCAGTGGAAGCCGACCGAGATTCCCGGCAGTGAATTCACCATCAAGGCCGATCTGGTCCTGCTGGCCATGGGCTATCTGCATCCAGTGCACGAAGGCCTGATCAAGGAGCTGGGCGTCGGGCTCGATGGACGTGGCAATGTCCAGGCTACGGACCTCAATTACCAGACATCCATCTCAAAGGTGTTCGCTGCCGGCGACATGCGCCGTGGCCAGTCGCTGGTGGTGTGGGCAATCCGCGAAGGCCGGCAGTGCGCGCGTGCCGTGGATGAGTTCCTGACGGGTCGCTCCGAACTCCCGCGATAACTGGATCCCGCCGCGTCGTGCCCACACCACTGAAGAACGACCGCCTGCTGCGCGCGCTGTTGCGCCAGCCGGTGGATATGACCCCGGTGTGGGTCATGCGCCAGGCCGGGCGCTACTTACCCGAGTACCGCGCCACCCGCGAAAAAGCCGGGTCGTTCATGCAGCTGTGCATGAACCCGGAGCTGGCCTGTGAAGTCACGCTTCAGCCGCTGCGCCGGTTTCCACTCGACGCGGCCATCCTGTTTTCCGACATCCTGACGATTCCCGATGCCATGGGGCTGGGTCTGTATTTCGCCGAGGGCGAGGGACCGAATTTCCGCAATCCGGTGCGCACTGCTGTCGACATCGAGAAGTTGCCGGTGCCTGATCCGGAAGACCAGTTGCGTTACGTCATGGATGCCGTGCGGGTGATCCGGCGAGAACTCGACGGCAGCGTTCCGCTGATCGGTTTCTCTGGCAGTCCGTGGACACTGGCCACTTACATGGTGGAGGGCAGCTCCAGCAAGGAATTCGCACGCATCAAGAAGCTGATGTTTGACGAGCCAGCGCTTGCCCACCAGTTGCTGGCCAAAACTGCACGTGCGGTAACTCTGTATCTCAATGCCCAGGTCGCGGCCGGGGCCCAGGCGATCATGATATTCGACACCTGGGGCGGGGTTCTGACGGCCCGTGACTACAAGGAGTTCTCGCTGCGCTACATGCAGGAGATCGTTTCGAATCTCACACGAGAAGCCGAAGGCCGCAGAGTGCCGGTGATCCTGTTTACCAAAGGCGGCGGTCCGTGGCTCGAGACCATCGCGACCAGCGGTTGCGATGCCGTGGGACTCGACTGGACCTGTGACCTGGGCATGGCCCGTCAGCGAGTTGGCGACAAGGTCGCCTTGCAGGGCAATATGGATCCGTCTGTGCTATACGCGTCGCCGGAGCGTATCCGCGCCGAGGTCGAGAGTATCCTGGCCAGCTACGGCCAGGGCAGCGGTCACGTGTTCAATCTCGGCCACGGTATCCACACCGGTATCAACCCCGACCATGTCGCTGTGCTGGTAGAAGCCGTGCATGCCTGCAGTCGGAGGTATCACGACTGATTGGTCACCGCTGAGGTGCTTGCGGTAGCTGTTCACCCTTTCGAAAGCTGGCGGTTTCCGTTTTCCGAACTACAACACCTCACCATTCTTCAGATTGATAATCGTGATGCGACCGTCGTCGCGATGGTCAAAACTATAGAGTGCACCCTTGAAGCGCACTAGTTGACCACGCTTCAGTTTGGCTGCCTTTTCCGTGCCTTTTACGGCGATAGTGATGTTGTAATTCTTGTACAGCTTGCGGGACTTGTCCGCCACATAGATCTTGGCGCTATTGTGTCGGCCTTCCTTGACTTCGACCACGGTACCCGACCAGGACACTTCCTGACCCTTGTATTTGTTCCAGGTTTCCTTGAGTTGCAACTTGGTGTTTTTCTGGGGGTTGAGCTGGTCCACCAGCGCGGCATATGTAGGCCCGGCAGCTTGCGCCGAAGGCAGGAAACAGATCGGCGACAGCGAGGCCAGCAACAGGAAGCGCAGGAAAAATCTCATAGCGGTCTCCTTGTGTGGTTTTTTGAAGTGAGGGCAAGATGATAGGGGAGGCACGAATCGAGGTCAAAAATGCCCAAGCCGTTTCAGCCAAGTTTTTAGAACGGGAATTCGGTTACGAGGCGGTATCCGCGCAGACCATTACTGCCCGCAACGTAGCTAATGCCTACCCGGTCCCAGGCGCCTCCCAGGATCTTGAGGGCAGGCCGTAAACGCAGCGACAGCCCGGCCTCCAGGTCTCCGTGGATTGTGGTATAGCCAACTTCCGGAAGCCGGAACCGCAGGTCGGTCAGATAGCTGGTCCCGATAATATGCAGCCCGAGTCGGGATTCATGGTTCTCGCTCAAAGTCCACGGCAACGCGAAACTGCTCGATACGCCGAGGGATACAAGCGAAACGGGGACGCTGTCCTCGCCATTCGAGGCGTAACCCGCGTAGATGTATTTTGCGCCGATCTCAATGTCCGGATTGTGCAGGTCAGGGACCTGATAGTGGGTGGACAAACCAACCTGATAAATCGTGGCTCCGGCCTGGGTTTCAAATTCCCAGGCACGGCCAATGTTGGCAAATCCGTTTAATCGCCAGTACGGGCGCAGGGGATAAATCAGTTCAGCACCGGGCATGACGCTGAGTGCGGCGAGATGAATCTTGTCTATCTGGTTAAAATCCGGATCATACAGATTGAAGTTTCCAAACGCGGCGGTCACTGGCACGGTGAGACGCCAACCCCAATCCGTATCGGTCGGTTCCCGCACGGTGTAATGAAAGGGCAGATTCACCGCCGTTACCGTCGTATCTCCGACGCTGTATACCCCGGTGCCGAATGAAGTGGCGTAGTACCAGTTGAACAGCACCCCGACGGTCTCGGAGTACGGATCAGCTGCGGGGCACGGTGTCGGATACAGCAGTACTGCGGTGGCAGCGGCCAGGAGTAGTGAACGGCCTGTCTGCAGTGCGGTTCGGATGCCACGTTTAGCGTAGTCAGGCAGATGTGTCAGCATGCTGAATCAATCATACCTGTGTCGCAGCAGGTCGTCAGTCATCCACTGTCATGCAACGAATCTCCATGGTTGCCACGTGGATCGCTGTTTGATGGGCTGCTAGCCGGACCAGCCGTTTTGCTTTCGAGTCTCCCTCGGATAACATCACCAACAAGAACCTCGTCCCCAAAACAGGAACCGTTCGGCATGCGCGACGTTCAGTACGACATTACCCGCACCGTGCTGGCGGTGCTCTTTATCAGTGGGTTCACGGCCGCTTCCTTCTGGATACTTCGCCCGTTTCTCGGTGCACTGATTTGGGCCATCATGATCGTGGTGGCAACCTGGCCGCTGATGCTTTCCGTTCAAAAATCCTTGCGAGATCGCCGCTGGCTGGCGGTGGCTGTTATGACGCTGGTGTTGCTGCTGTTGTTGATCGCGCCGTTCTCGGCAGCAATCGGCACCATTGTGGCCAACCTCGATGATATTTCAGGCTGGATAAACGCCTTGAAGACATTCGAGTTGCCGCCTCCACCCTCCTGGCTGAACGGGGTGCCGGTGGTGGGCGAGCGTATCACGCAGCTATGGCAAGAGGTTTCAACTCAGGGGTACGATGCGCTCGTGGCCAAGGCGGCGCCCTATGCGGGCGCTTTGACCGGCTGGTTTGCCGCCGAAGTCGGAAGCTTTGGTGCCTTGTTCATTCAGCTTCTGCTCACCGTGGTTATGGCAGCGATTCTCTACGCGCATGGCGAACTTGCCGCTGCCTGGGTGCTCCGTTTTGCCGCACGCCTGGCGGGTCCACCCGGGGAAGCAGTTGCACGCCTGTCGGCACAGGCCATTCGAGGGGTAGCACTCGGCGTCGTCGTTACTGCATTGGTGCAGGCGTTGATTGGTGGTTTCGGTTTGGTGATTGCGGGTGTGCCGTTTGCCCCGCTCCTGACGGCCCTGATGTTCATGCTTGCGGTGGCACAAATCGGTGCGGTGCCAGTACTCGCCGTGGCCGTCGCGTGGTTGTTTTGGAGTGATTCCGTCGGCTGGGGGGCGTTTCTGTTGGTAATCACTGTGCTCGTGGGTACGCTCGACAACATCCTGCGTCCGATCCTGATCCGCAAGGGGGCGAACCTGCCATTGCTGCTGATCTTCGCTGGTGTCATTGGTGGGTTGATCGCCTTTGGTCTGGTTGGCATTTTCATCGGCCCCATGGTGCTGGCCGTGACCTATACCTTGTTGAATGCATGGATCGATACCGGTCAAGCCGGCCCTGTGGTGCCGGCTGGAATCTCGGCGCGGCGCAAGGCAAAGGCGCGTCAGCGCTGATGGAAACGGAATGAACTGATTTCATACCGGAAACGGCCGCAACACTTCATGGCGTCGGCCTCTCACCGGGGAATGCGCCGGGGTTGACTGTAAAGAGTGTTCCTAACGAGTTTGCGCCAGCAGTGATTGAATCAAGCGCACGGCCTGGCCTGCGTAACCTCCTCCAAAGAGATTGAAGTGGTTGAGGACATGGTAAAGATTGTACAGGTCCTTGCGCACCCGATAGCCGGGATCGAGTGGCCACTCCTCACGATAGGCCGCGTAGAATCCGGAGCCGAAACCGCCGAATAATTCTGTCATGGCCATGTCAGTTTCGCGATCCCCGAAATACACCGCCGGATCAAAGATCACCGGCGTGCCGTCGCGTAACGCGCCATGGTTGCCACCCCACAGGTCACCATGCAGTAGCGATGGAACCGGTTGGTAATCGGTGAAGAAGTCAGGCAGGGCCTCGAGGAGCGTCTCTCCACGTCGAAGCAGTTGCGGCCCGCCATTGTCCGAGGCCAGTTCCAGCTGGTAACGAAGACGATGCTCACGATAGAAACTCACCCAGTCATTTTCCCGGGTGTTGATCTGCGGGGTCGAACCGATAGTATTGTCCCGCCACCAGCCAAAGTGTTCGGCGCGAGTCCGGTGCAGGGCCGCCAGTTGTTCGCCCAGAGCGCGGTCAGTCGCCGCGCCGCCGCGCCCGCATAGATCCAGAAACTCCAGCACCAGAAAGGCTTGACCGCCTGCTTCACCGGTGCAAATCGGGGTCGGCACACGGATGGTATTGCTGGTTTCCATCTCGCGTAATCCGGCCGCCTCGGCTTCGAACATGTGTAGTTGTGCGGCACTGTTCAGTTTGACGAAGTACTGCTGGTCCTGACCAAGCAAGACCTCGGTAGTATTAATGCAACCACCACCTGCGCTGTGGCTTCGATCGACGCGAAAGGCCTGGCCGGTGGCCCGGGAGATGGCTAATGCAATGGAATCGGACAGGGCCATGGTCAGTGAAGAGCACGGGGAACATTGATTTTCCATGATTATTGACTGAATTGGTCGATACACCCACATCCGATCGCGTTTACAAGATTTGAGAGGGTCGTCAAGCGGTTATGCACAGCAACCTGCATTTATTGCCGTTTTTTGTCAGCTCACGAAAATTACCCTATTCTGGACCTTCAATTCATGTCTAACTCTATGTTTCATATATAGTAACTCTATCAGTTTATTTTTTAATCAATCTGTAAAAAATTGACACAACGGCTGAAATTAGTGAAAAACGAGAACTGATGCACAGTTTTATCCACAGATTTTGTGAATAACCCAGTGGGGGTTAGGTGACAAGGGGTTAGCGTTAAATCTAGAGAGAATACTGAGCGTGAATCACGATGTTCCACGCCCCTTCAAGTCACCCAAAGCGTTTCGATAGCTCACAATTATCAAGTGTGCAGGTATCTGATGGGGTGGCGGATGTAAATTCCCTCGAGAAAAGTAGTTCGCCAGCACGTTGCTGTCAGGCAGCCGACACTTTGATGGCGTGCCGATTCGGCAAAACGGCAGAACCCGGCCTCCTGTCTGTACGAAGCGGGTCGGGTAAGATGCCGGGGAGCTTGGATTCGAAGCGGAAACTGGAGTCACAATCGCAATGGTGGATTTGAAAGGAAAAGTTGTAATGATTACCGGAGCTGCCGGGAATCTCGGGCAGGCGGTGAATGAAGCCTTCACACAGGCGGGGGCGCGGCGGGTTCTGGTGGATCGCAGTTCCGATCGTCTCACCCAGGTGTATCCCGACCTGAACCGGGATGAGGTGTTGCTGGCCATGGGAATTGACCTGGCTGAGCCACAGCAGGCACAGGGACTGGTTCAGCAGGCCCTGGGTCATTTCAGGCGCATTGATGTGTTGGTGAATACGGTCGGTGGCTATGCTGGTGGCAAGCGTGTTCATGAAGACGACCTTAGCAACTGGGACGCCATGTTTCGCATCAATCTGCAGACCACGCTCAATGCCTGCCGGGCCGTCATCCCGCAGATGTTGCAGCAAGGCCATGGTCGAATCGTGAATGTCTCGGCACGCGCAGCATTGACCGGCGTGCCCACCCTGGGGGCCTATAGCGCCTCGAAAAGCGCCGTGATCCGGTTGACCGAGTCCCTGGCCGGTGAACTGAAGGACCAGGGCATCACCGTCAATTGCATACTGCCGGGCACGATTGATACGCCACAGAATCGCAAAGACATGCCGAACGCGGATCACAGCAAGTGGGTTCCGCCGGCGGCGATCGCCGAGGCGATCCGGTTTCTGGCTTCGGATGCGGCGCGTGCCGTCACTGGCGTAGCGTTGCCGGTATACGGTCGCAGCTAGACGACCAGGTTTCCAGGCTTCTTATTTGATCATGACGGCGAACCTGTCGGTGGTGCAGGTGGCGGTACCGTCGCCGCTGACACGCCGCTTTGACTACCTGTTGCCGGCCGACCTGGCCATCCCGGTTCCCGGTACGCGGGTGCGGGTACCGTTCGGGCGCCGTGAAGTGATTGGCGTGGTGCTGGGCCATGCGGCTACCAGTGATTTGCCACCTGAGAAACTCAAGCCTATCCGCAGGGTTCTGGACAGCGAACCGCTGTTGCCGGCGACATTGGTGGAGTTGTTGGGTTGGGCATCGTCCTATTACCACCATCCCATCGGGGAAGTCATGCAGGCCGCCTTGCCGGTGCTCCTGCGTCGCGGCACAGCCCCCACCATGTCGGGAGCGAAACTCTACTTGCCGACCGAAGCCGGACGGCAGTCCTCTCCGGAAGCATTCAAGCGTTCCCCCGTACAACAGCGTCTGGTCGAGCTGCTCCAACGACATCCACAGGGCATGGCTGCCGCGATGCTCGGCGCGGCAGTAAAAAACTGGCGTGCGCCAATGCAACGATTGATCTCCCAGGGTCTCGTTCAGGTGCAGGAGGGTTCCTGCCTGCCGGTGCGCACCGTCAGGCAGCAGGCGGCCCCAACACTGCTGCCGGCACAGGTCACGGCCGTGACGGCGATACAGGCGGCCATCGGTCAGTTTCAATGCTTGTTGCTGCACGGCATTACCGGTAGCGGCAAGACCGAGGTTTACCTGCAGGCGATCGAAGCCGTCGTTGCGCGCGGCCGCCAGGCGCTGGTGCTGGTTCCGGAGATTGGCCTCACACCGCAACTCGTGGCCCGTTTTGAGTCACGTTTTCAGGTGCCGATCGCCGTCATGCATTCCGGCCTGAACGAGAGCGAGCGCCTGTGCGCCTGGGAGGCTGGACGCCGTGGCGAAGCCGCCATTGTGATCGGAACACGTTCAGCCGTGTTCGCCCCGCTGCCGCGTCTGGCGCTGATACTGATCGACGAAGAGCACGATGCCTCGTTCAAGCAGCAGGATGGCTTCCGCTACCACGCCCGCGATGTGGCGATCAAGCGCGCCCGGCTCGAGGACTTGCCCGTGGTGCTGGGATCGGCCACGCCGGCGCTGGAAAGCATGCATAACGCCGAGTTGGGCCGGTATCGTTTATTGACACTGGCAAACCGTACCGGGAATGCCCAGCCGCCGCGGGTACAGATGCTCGACCTGAAGCGATTGAAGCTCAATGACGGCCTGTCGGCGCCGTTGATCGAAGCCCTGCAGGACCGGCTGGCGCGCCGCGAGCAGAGCCTGCTGTTTCTTAACCGGCGCGGATTTGCCCCGGTACTGATGTGTCACGACTGCGGATGGTTAGCGCCGTGCAAACGCTGTGATGCGCGCCTGACAATCCATCAGCGCAGCCAGACCGTGCGTTGTCACCATTGTGGGGCCGAAGCACCGCTGCCCAAAGTTTGTCCTAGCTGCCAGAGCGCCAACCTGCACGGCATCGGCGAGGGGACGGAGCGGATCGAGACATCGTTGGCGCGGCTGCTACCCAACGCACGGATTGATCGCGTGGACCGCGACAGCACTCGACGCAAGGGATCGCTGGAGGCCATCTTCCAGCGGGTGCACGACGGGGTGGTGGATATCCTGGTGGGTACGCAGATGCTGACCAAGGGCCATGATTTTCCAAACCTGACACTGGTTGGCGTACTCAATGCCGATCAGGGGCTGTACAGTGCCGACTTCCGCTCAGAAGAACGGCTGGTACAGCAACTGGTGCAGGTCACCGGGCGGGCCGGGCGGGCTGACAAGCCCGGCACGGTGTTGATCCAGACTTACCATCCCGACAATCCGGTGTTTGCCGCGATTGCGCACCATGACTACCGCGAATTTGCACGCTATGCATTGGCCGAGCGTGAATCTGCCGGTTATCCGCCTTACGCCTACCTGGCGCTGCTGCGTGCCGAATCGCCGAAGCCGGATGCGGCACTGGACTTCCTGAACATGGCGCACACCATCGCCGGCAACCCGAACGGAGTCGAGCTGATGGACCCGGTTCCATCGCCCATGGAACGGCGCGCCGGCCGCTATCGCGCCCAGTTACTGGTCCAGGCGGGCGAGCGCCGTGCCTTGCATGCCTTTCTCGAAACCTGGCGGGCCATGCTGGAAAACGACAAACGCGCGCGCCAGGTGCGCTGGTCGCTGGATGTTGATCCGGTGGATCTGTACTAACAATACCAAGGCCCCGTGGCGGGGCTTTGTGTGCAGCCTCAGAATGACCCGTCAGCCAGTTCCAGTCGCTTGTTCCCGTCTGGCCCACAGGTAATACACCAGCGGGATGACAAACAGCGTCAGCACAGTCGAGGCAAAGGTGCCAAAGATCAGCGCCACGGCCAGACCGCCGAACACCGGGTCGAACATCATGATGAAGGTGCCGAGGATGATCGCCAGCGCCGTCAACAGAATCGGGCGCATGCGTGTGGCGCCGGCCTGGATGACCGCCTCGCGCAGCCCGTGGCCCTCGCGCCGGAAATCGAGGATGAAATCGATCAGCAGGAGCGAGTTGCGCACCACGATGCCGGCCAGTGCGATCACGCCGATCATCGAGGTGGCGGTAAAGTACTGACCGAGGATCGCGTGCCCCGGCAGTACGCCGATCAGCGTCAGTGGAATCGCGCCCATCACGATCAACGGGGTGGCAAACGAACGGTAGTAACCGACCAGGGTTAAATAAATCAGCACGATCGCCACCATGAAGGCTGCACCGAGGTCGCGGAATACATCGAGCGTCAGGCGCATCTCACCGTCCCAACGGACTGCATAACCGAGCGTGTCCGGATCTGCCATGAAGTATTGCTTCAGTTTCACGTTTCCTGGCAGGTCGTGCGAACGCAACCACCACCACATCTTCAGCACCGCATAGACCTGCGAGGTCTCGGCGAGTTCACCGGTCACGTACACCACCGGTCGCTGATCCTTGTGCAGGATCGGCTTGGCGGCCGGGTCCCGGATGATGTCAGCGATATCGGTCAGCGGCACGCGCGCCCCGACGGGATTGATGAAGAACACCTTGCGCAGATCGGAGGGTTCGACGCGATCGGCCTGCGGGATCTGGAAGCGGATCGTGACCGGCTCTTTTTCCTGTTCAATGTGCACGGCGCCGGCGTCGTAACCGGCAAGGAAGGCGTTGAGTGTTTCAGCGACTTGCGCCGGCAGCACGCCGGCCAGCGCCGCCTTCTCGCGGTTGACGTGAATATGGTATTCGGTCACGTCGGCGGTATTGGAGTCGTCGATGTCGACCACGTCCGCCGTCTTGCCAAACACCTGCTCGCGCATGTTTTTGGCGAGCTTGAGCAGCTGCTGGTAATCCGGGCCGTAGAGTTCGGCGAGGATCGTGGCGCGCACCGGTGGTCCCGGCGGGTCCTCAACCAGCTTGATGGTGGCGCCGGTCTGCTGAGCGAGTTGCGCGATGGGTTTGCGCAAACCCATCGCAATGTCGATGGACGAGTTCCAGCGATCATGCTTGTTGCGCAGGTTGACACGAACTTCTCCCAAATGCGGTCCGCGCTTCAGCCCGGCACCGCGCAACAGGCCGTTGAAATCGATCACGCCACCTTCACCGACTGTGGATTCATAGGTGGCCACCTGCGGATGGGCGCGTACGATATCGCCGACCAGCCGCACCACCCGGTCAGTTTCCTCGAGTGCCGTGCCTTCCGGCATGTCGACCGTGATGTTGAAAGTGTTGGTGTTGTTCTTGGGTAGCATCTTGAAGTCGACCAGTCGCACCACCGGCAGCAGCATGGCCAGCGTGAGCAGGGCCAGCACCACGACGAAGAAGTTCCGGCGCGCCGCCGGTTCGTCAATAAGCCGGGTGAAATAGCGTACATATCCCTGTTCCAGGCGGCCGGGTGCATGTTCATGGGCGTGGGCGCCACCGGTGACGGTGAGCCACTTGCGTGCTGCCCACGGTGCCACGGTATAGGCGATGGCGAGCGAAACGATCATCGCCACCGGGACGTTGAACGGAATCGGTCCCATATACGGCCCCATCATGCCGGTGACCCACAGCATCGGCAGGAAGGCCATGATCACGGTGAAGGTGGCAAGGTTGGTCGGTTTGCCTATTTCGTTGACCGCCGTGATAGCACTTGTGAGTTTGTCGGCACCTTTCTTGGCGTAATGACGGTAGATGTTCTCGATCACCACAATCGAGTCATCGACCAGCAGACCGAGTGACAGAATCAGGGCAAACAACGTGATGCGGTTGATGCTCTGACCGGCGGCCATGCCGACCGCCAGCGTGATGAACAGAATCAGCGGAATGGTGATGGTCACAATCGAGGCCGCGCGCCAGCCAAGGAAGGCAATCAGCAGGAGCACCACCGTGCCGATTGCGATGGACAGGTGTTCGAGCAGAGTATTGACCGCGTCGTTGGCCTTGGCGCCGTCGTCGCGAGTGACATTGACCGTGACACCGGAAGGGATCACCGTGCCGCGGATGCGGTCGAGTTCGGTCAGTACGTGGCTGGCCACCGTTACCGCGTTGGTACCGGTACGCTTGGCGAGCGCGATGGTCACCGCCGTATTTTCGATATCGGCCGGGCGCGGACCGGAAAATGCCGGTCCATAGGCAATCCGGTAGACACGTTCAATCTCGCCCGGACCATCGCTGATGGTGGCGACGTTCTTCAGGTATACCGGCTGGTGCGCACGCAGGGCCACCACCAGGTTGCCGACATCCGTGGCGCTTTTGAGCATGCCGCCGGAGGACACCGTGCTGACCCGGTTGCGGTGGATCAGCACGCCCGATGGGATATCGATATTGGTCGCCTCAAGAATCCGGCGAATATCGAGCAGGGTGACGCCGTAGTTGCGCATGCGATCAAGATCGAATTGCACATTGATCTGACGCGGGCGGCCACCATGGATGAAAGAAACCGATACGCCTTCAATGCGGCGCAGATGCTCCAGGGCGTCGTTCGCGATACTGCGCAGCTTCTGGTCACCGAGTGTGTTCGAGGACAACGAGATCGTCAGAATCGGCACATCATCGACGTCGACCGGTTTGACCAGCGGCTGACGCGTGCCCGGCGGCATGCGGTCAAGATTGGACATGATGCGGTCGTAGAGCTTGACCAGCGAATCCTCCTTGTCCTGGCCGACAGCGAATTGCACGCTCACCACGCCCAGCGAATCCATGGCCATGCCGTAGGTGTGCTCGACGCCGTTCAGACCCTGCAGGATAGCTTCCAGTGGCTTGACGATGAGCTGCTGTACTTCCTCCGGCGAGGCGCCGGGCTTGGAGACGATGATGTTGGCGGCGGGCACGACAATTTGGGGATTTTCCTCGCGCGGGGTGTTCAGGATCGCCAGTAATCCGGCCAGTACGGCCACCAGGATCACGAGGATCGTGAGCTTGCTGTCGATAAAATAGCGGGCGACGCGTCCGGCAATATTGAGGTCGCTTTTTTTTGCGTTCTTCTCGGCCATGGTCGGTTCTCTCAGCGCGGCTGGATGGGACTACCGTCGTGCACGTCGCCAGTCACGAGCACTTCATCACCGGCGAGGCCACTGAGGACCTCAACGCGGCCGTCATAGGATTTTCCGGTGCGCACCATGCGGAAACGCGCCGTGTGGTCGGGGGCCAGCACATATACGCCGGGACTTCCGCCCAGGTTCGTGAGGACCGTCTGCGGTACGAGGACGCGGCCATTCCGTTCCTGCGGCGTGACAAAGGGGCGTGATAGCGCCGGGGTGTCCGCCGGTTTTGGTGTCTCCTGGCCGCAGGCAACGACCAGGATGCAGGGAGCCATGAGCAACAGAAAGCGACTTCTCGGTGCAGGCATAGTGGTATTCCAGAGTCGATTCAGTTCGTCGGCGTTTCGCCCGGTAGCGGCAGGGTACCCTCGGCGAGTTGCACCTCCGCCGCGGCCAGTTCAGCCAGCACACTGGCGTTCAGTTCCTCGGTGCGTGCTTCCACCAGCACGCGCTCGGCCATCAACAGGTCAATCAGTATCGTGCGGCCTTCGCCGTAACGCTGGTTGACCAGACGGACAGTTTCGCGCGCCTTGTCGATGCCCTGTTCGGCGATCTGGCGGCGGGCCAGCGCTTCGGTCAAACGGCTGCGTGCGGCCCGCACATCGCGCAGCACGGCCTGACGCGCGCCGTCGAGATCGGCCTCGGCCTGGTCGGCGTCGCGGCGTGCGGCGCTCAGTCCGTGCCAGTCACGTCCACCATTGAACAAATTCATGCTCACCACGCCCATGATGCTTTGTGACTTGTTGTCGAGCGCGGCATTTTCGTCATACCAGGAATCGGCGGCCACCACGCTGATCTGGGGATGGAAGACGGAGCGCGCCGCGGTAATGCCGGCACGTGCCGCGCGCAATCGGGCTTCCTGTGCCTTGAGATCCTGGCGGGAGGCCAGTGCGCGTGACTCGCCATTGGCGCCGGCCGGTGGTGGTGGGGCCAGCCGCTCCCAGGCAGGTAACTGGATTTCGAGTTCGGACGGCAGGCCCGCAATCAGGCGCAAGTCTTCAAGCGCCAGCCGCTGACGGCTTTTCGCCTGGACAAGCATACTTTCCATGGTGGACTGGTTGAGTTCCGCCGTCAGGCGATCGGAGGCGACGATGCGCCCCTGGCGCACCAGACGTGTCGTGGTCTCGGTATGTTGGCGTGCCGCGGCCACTGCATCTTCCGCGATCTGTACCGCCAGGGTGGCGGCCTGGGCGCCGCGATACGCTCGCAAGGTCTGATAGGCGATTGCCTGACGGCGATAGCCGTACGCGAGATGTGCAGTTTCCGCCTGATCATCGGCGGCACGCACGCCGGCGGTCAGCCGTCCCCCGGTGTAGATGGGCATCTCTATGGAAAGAGTCGTGGCACGCAGACTGCTCTTGCCGGGGTCATTGATCGCAGCCGGGTTGAGGTCGGCGGCCGTTACGGAGCGGGTATTGAGCTTGTCCGCAAAGGCATCCAGCGGGTTGTCACTGCGACGTGCCAGATAGCTGACCCCGAGCTGAGGCAGAAACGCGCCTTTGGCGGCCTTGGCACGATCGTCGGCGGCCGCGGTCTGAGCCTGTGCAGCGCGCAATTCCGAATTGTGGTGCAATGCATGGCGAATGGCATCGTCGAGGCTCAGCGATTCCGCCTGCACGACCACCGGCAGCATCAGGGCGCCATAGACCACCAGCGCCCGAAACGATATCGGCATGATTGTTCTCCTTGATCGGGAATGGATGCACCACTCTCGGTTTGTCGTGCTCATCTTGAGTCGTCCGGTATCGGGGCAATACGGGAAAAATTCAATGGCCCCAGACAACTGGCAATTCAAAACGGTTTTACGACCACCAGGATCACGGCCGCGATCAGGATTAATACCGGAAACTCGTTCAGCCAACGGTAAAAAACGTGACCATGGCGGTTGCGATCCTGGCGAAAATCGTTCAACAGCTTGCCGCAGTAAAGGTGGTAGGCAATCAGCACCATCACGAGCAGCAGCTTGACCATCATCCAGCCGCCAGTGATTCCGTAACCCAGCCACAGCCACAGACCAAACACCAGCGTCAGTACAGCGCCCGGGGTCATAATGCCGTAATACAGCTTTCGCTCCATGACCTTGAAACGCTCGACGCTCGCGGCGTCCGATGACATGGCGTGGTATACAAACAACCGCGGCAGGTAAAACAATCCCGCGAACCATGTGACCATAAAGATGATGTGCAGGGCCTTGATCCAGAGCAAAGGGGCGTTTCCGGAGTTGTATAGAGTGGTCCAATTCTACCCGAATCACCGATCAAGAGGGGTTGAAGTGGCGCCCGATCGCGAAGTCGCATTTACATCGGCAGTGCATGTGCCATGCTTCAATGCTATGAGGAATATCCTGATATGCCTGAGCGTGGCGCCGTTGCTGTTGGCCTGTGCCGCGGGTGGCGCCGGGGCGGCGCGAGATCCGTCGCCACTGGATGCAGACGCACAGGCGCAGGTGGTGCAGGATTTACTGGGGCAGGCTGCCGACAACACGGTAAACCGTTTGGGAAGACCGGATGGATACGGGGGCGATCCCCGGGTTCAAATCCGGATGCCGGAGGCCTTGGCGCGGCTGGAGAAAACCCTGCGGCGCCTGGGACAGGAACGATATGCCGAGGAGTTTGTGGAAAGCATGAATCGGGCCGCGGAGGCGGCAGCACCCTCTGCCAAGCCGATCCTGACCGCCGCGGTGCGGAAACTGCAGCCAGAAGATGCCGTCTCGATTGTTCAGGGAAATCATGATGCCGCCACTCGTTATTTCCGGGCCCACACGGAGGCCGAACTGATGGCAGAGTTCAAACCCATCATTGCGCGGGCGACGGCCCAGGCCGAGGTTACCGCTGCCTACAAGCGCATGTTGCGCAAGTCGGCATTTCTCGACAAGCGTGTGGACCCGGCCCGGTTGGATCTGGATGCCTATGTCACCCAGGAAGCACTCGACGGTCTGTTTGTGATTCTGGCTGAAGAGGAACGGCGAATCCGTCAGGACCCGCATGCGCGCACCACCGAGTTGCTGAAGAAGGCGTTTCGCTAGCGACGCCAGCCACAAAAAACCCGGCGCAAGGCCGGGTTTTTTGCTTCAGGGAACCGGTCTTCCTCAGAAACTCATGTGGAAACCAACTCCGTAGGTCAACACATCGCTCGAATAGGTCGTGACATCCAGCTCAAGCCGTCCCGGGCCGATCTTCATGCCGCCACCGATACCACCGGCCAGCGTGGTTTCGACACCCGTATTCGCATTATTGACGGTGGCGTCGATGTCATACCGCACCACACCGAGCTTTCCTTTCAGATAGAACTGTTCGCCGAGCGGAAAGCGATAGACCCCGTAGGCGGCGAAGCTGTTGATGCTCCACTTCCCGGCCAGACCGGCATCTCCCTTCGACGCCGTCATCATCACTTCACCTTCTACTGCAAAGGTACCGCCGGCCAGATCGGCAGCGAAGTGCGAGTCCTTGCCGAACAGGTTGTAACCGCCGTAGATCCCGGCGGTATAGGCGTTGTCAAAGCCATTGATATCGGCATCAGCGACGGCGAGTTTGGCGCCGACATAGATCTTGCCATCAGCCTGCGCAGCGCCGGTGGCGGCCAGACCGGCCACGAGCGCAAGTGACACAGCGAGTGATTTGGTTCTATTCATAATATTTACCTGCCTTTTTTTAATAGATGGGGGGATGAGAAGGCCACTGCCAATGCTGAATTTGAAGGGCAGATTGTAACAATCGCTGGCGGACGTCAACAGAATAACTGAGACGCTGTGGTGCCGTTTGTCTACCGTGGCTTTCCACTGGTCAGCGCGTGTCAATAGATGGCGTGGTGGGCAGAAACAGGCCGATAAGGTCATTTAGAAAATGCTGACCGAGTACAGTCGGACGGAGTACATCGTTGCGCTCTTCCAGCATGCCGCGGCGAATGGCCTGTGCCAGCGCCGTTTCCACTACAGCCAGTGGCAGACCGGTGCGCTCTGAGAAGAGTGTGAGCGGAACGCCCTCCACCAGGCGCAGGGCATTCAGCATGAATTCAAAGACGGCCTCATCCGGTGTCAGTCGGCGCGTTTCCGCCAGCACTTGCGTCGTGCCGGCCTGCGCCAGATAGTCCTGCGGTTGCTTGCGTCGTGCCAGGCGCAGGATGCCATCGTGACCGGTAATTTTTCCGTGTGCACCGGCGCCAATGCCGAGGTAGTCGCCAAACTCCCAGTAGTTGCGATTGTGGGCACACTCCTGCCCGGACTTTGCATAGGCAGATACTTCGTAATGATTGAAACCACCGGAGGCCAGAGTTTGTTCGATCGCTTCCTGCATGGCCGCCAAGGCGTCGTCATTGGGCAACGGAGGCGGCATGGCATGAAACGGTGTGTTCGGTTCGAGTGTCAGCTGGTATGCGGAAAGATGGGCAGGGGCGAGCGCCATGGCCGTACGTACATCGGCCAGCGCCGCTTCCGGTGATTGCCCCGGCAGGCCGAACATCAGATCAAGATTGAAATTGGCAAAGCCGGCCAGACGCGCCGCCTCGGCCGCATGCAGTGCCTCGTCACGACCGTGAATGCGACCGAGGGCTGCCAGCTGGGTGTTGTCGAAACTCTGGATGCCGATGGACAGGCGGTTGACGCCGGCAGCACGATAGCCGGCGAAGCGTTCGACATCGCTGGCACCGGGGTTGGCCTCGAGCGTGATCTCGGCGTCCGGCGCCAGCGGCAGGCGCGCGCGGACTCCGGCCAGCAGCCGATCCACCGCGTCCGGCGACAACAGGCTGGGGGTGCCACCGCCGAGAAAGACGCTGTGCAGGCGCCGACCCCAGACCCGTGGCAGATCCAGTTCCAGGTCGCGCAGCAGCGCCTCGACGTAGTCGGATTCCGGGAGCTTGCCGCGCAAGGCGTGCGAATTGAAATCACAGTACGGGCACTTGCGCACGCACCACGGGACGTGGATGTACAGGGATAGCGGGAGCTGGAGCAATTCGGCAACCATGGATCAGCAACAACCATTGTAGCGGTGATCGCCGCACTTTGTACCGCACTGCCGAAAAAACGGCCATACCGCGTGGCGGTATGGCCGTACAGGGTCAATACGATCAGCGCCTATTTATACAGATTATCGTAATAGGCCTTGTAGTCCATCTTGGCCTTTTCGCCCTTGATCTCGATTTCGGTGTACTTGAATTCCGACATCAGCGCACGGGCTCGTTCGGCATCGATCGGCTCCATGTACATTCCCGAGGTGTACCCCATTCGGCAATACAGGTACACCGTTTTCCCCGGAGCTGGTATCACGCGATAGTGCATGAGCGGGCTCGGCGAGGCGTAGGCCACGATCTCGTGCTGACCACTCGGAACCTTGAAGTAGCTGAAGGTCCCCGCGGTCAATACCGCCATGACAGTATCATTGTCGATGATGGCGAATTTGCGCGCTGCGCCGTAACTCGTGTCTTCACGAAAAACGTAGATCAGGGTTTCGTCCAAGCCCGGTGTCGGTGGGGCTACAAAATTTGTTTCCCGAACCCGGTAGGTGTCGCCACCGCATCCGGGCAGGAATGCCAGGATGACCAGCGCCAGGACAACAGATCGGAATGTCATGGCCTAGTGAAGCTCAGGCGCGGCGGAAATAGCCTGCTGCAGATTCTGAAAGGCCTGCTTGCTGGCTCGCCGTGCGGCGAGCGAGAAGTCATGTTTAAATTCGCTGAATTCGGCCTGACCCTGTCCCGTCACCTTTTTTTGCCAGACCACGTTGCCACCGGGGCCGATCGCCTTGGTGTCGAGTGTCACGGTAAAGTGCGTGGGCGGCCAGGTGAAAGCGCTTTCAGAACTGGAGTCGGTCTCGATGACAGGCGCGAAGATGTAGGCAATGTTTTTGCTGGCGATAAATGCCTTGTCCTCGAGGGACGGCACAAGCACAACCGTTGTGTACAGATTCGTGAGCACCTTGTTCAGTGCCGGTTCGGATTCCGGGTAGGGAAGGTAGGACACCTTGTCGCCACCGCCACCCGGTGTGGTTACTTCCTTGGCCCGGTCAGCCGGGGAAATGTAGTAACCGACTGTTTTGTTGATTTTCCCCTGATTGTTAATCTCCAGGGTATTCAGCGGTGGAGTGATGTTGATCTGGTGGGCGCAGCCGACCGTGAACAATAAAGAGCCAATCGCCGCGTTACGAAGCAATGTGTGCATACGCATCCTTGAGAATAGATGAATTGTTAGGGGAAGTATCCGTTCCGGCAGCTTTGCACGGTAGCGGCATGGAATTACTAAATCATGGCGCCTCGGATCTGACAAGAGTTTGTTTCAATAGTCGGAAGTTCGATGTGCAGGGCTTTGATCTGACCGCAAGATTGCAGCTGATACCTGCCCCGGAATTCACACGGAAGCTGCGCTCCATGCGGGCGGGCGCAGTGCCACCAGCAGGCGCTGCAACGCCTGGCCGCGGTGCGACAGGGCATTTTTCACTTCAGGGGCGAGCTCCGCCGAAGCACAAGCGTGGGTCGGAACGAAAAAGACCGGGTCGTATCCGAAGCCGCCGTGCCCGCGGGGTTCGGTGAGGATACGACCTTCCCACGTGCCCTGCACAATGAGCGGCGTTGGGTCGAGCGCATGGCGCATGTATACCAATACGCATTGGAAGCGCGCCGTGCGCCGCGCTTCCGGGATGCCATTGAGCATCGACAGCAGCTTGGCCAGATTCTCGCCATCACTGGCGCCGGGGCCGGCATAGCGAGCTGAATAGATGCCGGGCGCGCCATTCAAGGCGTCGACCTCGAGGCCGGAATCGTCAGCCAGGGCCGGGAGCCGGGCATGGCTGGCGGCATTGCGAGCCTTGAGAATGGCATTCTCGACAAAGGTCAGGCCGGTTTCTTCGATGTCGGGCACCTGGTACTGCGATTGCGGCGCGATCTCGAAGTCGATGCCGGCCAGCAGGGCGTTGAATTCGCGCACCTTGCCGGCATTGTTGCTGGCCAACACCACCGTCTTGCTCATGTCGTCAGCTCCAGCACCGCGCGTTGCAACCCGATCAGCTGACTGATGCCGTGTTGTGCCAAGGCCGTCATGGCCTGCATTTCCTCGAGCGTGAATACTGCACCTTCGGCCGTGCCCTGAATCTCGATAAAGCCGCCGTCATCGTTCATGACGAAATTCATGTCGGTCTCGGCAGTCGAGTCTTCGGCATAGTCGAGATCCAGCACCGGCGTGCCCTGGAATATCCCGACCGACACCGAGGCAACCAGATGCTTCAGTGGGTTCACCGTCAGCAGTTTCTTCTGGCGCAACAAACCGAGAGCATCGTGCAACGCCACGCAAGCGCCGGTGATCGACGCGGTGCGGGTGCCGCCATCGGCCTGCAATACGTCGCAATCGACGGTCAGGGTGCGTTCACCCAGTTGTTTGAGATCGATCGCGGCGCGCAGGCTGCGGCCAATGAGACGCTGGATTTCCTGGGTGCGGCCACCCTGTTTGCCGGCCGCGGCCTCACGCTGCATGCGGCTGCCGGTGGCGCGCGGCAGCATGCCATACTCGGCAGTAACCCAGCCCTGGCCCTTGCCCTTGAGGAACATCGGCACCTTTTCATCGATGCTGACATTGCACAGCACGCGGGTGTCGCCGAACTCCACCAGCACCGAGCCTTCGGCATGCTTGGTGTACTGACGGGTAAAGCGGATCGGGCGCAGCTGATTGGGAGCGCGGCCACTGGGGCGCATGATGGACCTCGGTACAAATCGAATAGGGGCGGCTGTCAAAGATACCGCAGGTGCGACCCGGCTGTCAGGATTTAATGCTTCTCGAATTTTGACAGAAAGGCTTCGAGTTCATCGATGGTGGCCTCAAGCGATTGCTTGGCATTTCCGGCTTCCGGTTTCTGNNCCGGTTTCTGCGCCGGTTTCTGCGCCGGCCTGGGTGGTGTGCGCAATTTCTTTTCGGCTTCGTGCAGGCGCACGTCATCGATCAGGGTCTTGTGGTCGGTGATGCCGCCGCCCTGGGGTTGCAGGGGTCGGGCGGTGGTCAGGACATCATTCCAGCGCAGTCCAATGGCAGTGAGGTTGTCGGCCTTGTGCTTCATCCGCTGCTCGGCGGACAACAACATTTCCTCGATGCCTTCTTCCAGCGAACTCAGCTTGAGGAAACTGGCGAGCTCCGGGTCGGGCAGGGCCTCCCACACGCCATCGGTACACAGCAGCAGGTGATCGCCGGTCGCCAGTGGGGTTTCGTCGCCGAGAGTGATCGAGGGTGGACGCGAACCGCCCACGGCCATGAGCAGCTTGGCCTTTTCCGGATGCTGCTTCATTTCTTCTTCGCTCAGCAATCCGTTGCGGTGCAGCTGTTCCGTATAGGTGTCGTCGCGCGTACGCAGCAGCACCTGTCCATTGCGGAAATGGTACAGCCGGCTGTCGCCCACATGCGCCCAGTAGGCGTAGCCGTTTTGCACCAGGCACAGCACACAGGTGGTGCGCGGGGAGATCGGCGGGTTCTGGGCTTCGCCATGCGCGACAATTGCCTTGTGGGCGTTCATGATGGTCAATGCCAGAAATGCCGAGGGCTTGGTGATCAGCGGCTGGCGGATGGCTTCAAACGCATGCTGCGCGGTGCGGGTCAGGATTTCCGCGGCCATGGCACCGCCGGCATGACCGCCGAGGCCGTCGGCCAGCACCATGAGTACGGCATTGTCACGTTCGACGGCAACCACCCGGTCCTGGTTGGTCGCGCGGCCACCGGCGAGGCTGTGATAGGCAAGCTGGTATTTCATGACGGGTTCCGGAACATCACGCTAAGCCGGGACAACAATCCTACCTCGGCCGGGTCAGGTTCCATGATACGCAGCGGGTTCATGAAATCCAGCAGTGCCTGCACGCTCTGTGGCCGGTCGAGTTGATGGAATTGCATGCACCAATCGATGGTTTCGAGCAGCTGGGCGGAGTAATGGCGCGCATACTGACGGGTCGCCGGTTTATAGGTGTCCTTGACGCGACGTTCGGTGGCCGGCGGCGGTGGGCGACCGCTCAGGCATGACCACATGGAGGCGCCGATCGCGTAGATATCGGTCCAGGGACCGATGTGCCCGCCCAGATGCTGCTCGATCGGGGCGAAACCGAGAGTCAGGGTAAACGGACCAGTCGGGCGATTGCCCAGTTGTGCGATGCGTGCAGCGCCGAAGTCCAGCAAGAGCGGATTTCCGCCAGGGCGGAGAAAGATATTGGCCGGTTTGATATCGAGGTGCAGCAGCTGGCTGGTGTGCACTTCCTTGAGGCCGAGCAGCAGCGGCGGGAAAATCGCGCGCAGCGCGTTTTCGGGAAGTCGACCCTGCTTGCGCTTGAGATACCAGCGCAGATCCTTGCCGTGTTCGTAGCGCATGACCATGTACACGGTGTTGTTGGCACGGAAGAAATTCACCACGCGTACGATATTCGGGTGGTTGATCTTTGCCAGAATCGCGGCTTCGTCGAAGAAGCGCTTAATGCCCTGGCGGTAGGCGCTGGCGGTCTCGTCGCTCAGCGGCTCGACCTGGTCATCGTCAGCGCGATAGGCCTGAGTGCTGGGCAGGTACTCCTTGATGGCCACGTGTTCGCCGGTCTTCTCATCGAGCGCCAGATAGACGAGCGAAAACCCGCCACCGCCCATGGGTCGTTCGATGCGGTATTGGTTGAGCGCGTACCCTTTGGGCAGGGTATTTTTGTGGCGTTTCGTTGACATCGGTGCGTGCCCGGTGTGCCGGGATCAGTCCAGCCCCGCGAATGGGGATTCATTGATGATACCGGTAAGGATAGCCCAGTCGGCCCGGCGGTGCTGCCGGCGTTTCTCGATCCCGCCGGATCAGTTTACCATCGCGGGTTTCGGCAACACAGGCAGGCACCATGACCGCAAGCATGACCGCCTTCGCGCGGCGCGAAACCAACACCCCCTGGGGAACCCTGATCTGGGAACTGCGGACCGTGAACCACCGCTACCTCGAACCGACCTTCAAATTGCCGGAGGAGCTGCGCGGGGTGGAACCAATGGTCCGTGAGCGGCTCGCCAAGCGGCTGGGGCGCGGCAAGGTTGACTGCCATCTGAAGCTGTCACTGCGCGAAAGCACCGATCTGGAAATGGACGAGTTCGTGGTCAAGCGCCTGCTGGAGCTGGCGCACAAGGCCGAGGCGCTGGCGGCGCACGCCGGCGGATCGCTGGGCCCGTGGCGCATGATCGACTTGCTGCGCTGGCCGGGGGTCTTCAAGACCACGGCGGTGGATGCCGAGGTGCTGATGCAGACGGCGCTCGAGTTGCTTGACCAGGCGCTCGATGACCTGACGGCCACGCGGCTGCGCGAGGGTGCGCAGCTGGCTACGATCCTTCGCCAGCGACTGGATGCTATGGCGGAGATTGCCGAACGCGTGCGAACCCTCGTGCCCGAGATCCGGCAGAATTTTCGCGAGCGGCTGATGACGCGGCTGCAGGATGTGCGCGCCGAACTGGATCCCGCACGGCTGGAGCAGGAGATGCTGCTGTTTGCCCAGAAGACCGATGTCGACGAAGAGCTGGATCGCCTCAACACCCACATCACCGAGGTGCGGCGCGTGCTCGACGACAAGGGCCAGATCGGCCGACGCCTTGATTTCCTCATGCAGGAACTCAACCGCGAGGCCAATACCCTCGGTTCCAAGGCGTCGGACGTGCGCGTGACCAACGCCGCCGTCGACCTCAAGGTGCTGATCGAGCAGATGCGGGAGCAGGTTCAGAATATCGAGTAGCACCTGCATTCAATTCAATTTGTGAGGCGGGAAGTTCAGGGATGCGCACTGCGCGCCCCTTCACCGAGAGCCGATCACTAAATCACGAAGCACAGAACTTCCAATATGACAGGAAAACTATTCATCTTTTCCGCCGCCTCCGGCACCGGCAAGACCTCGCTGGCCAAGGCG
>DKBE01000011.1 GCA_002451085.1 Proteobacteria bacterium UBA6908
ATCGTCCAGGAGCGCCTGGAGCGCGAATATAACCTCAACCTCATTACGACGGCGCCAACGGTGGTGTACGAAGTGCTGACCGGCAAGGGAGAGGTGCTGCAGGTCGAGAATCCTGCCAAGTTGCCCGAACCGACGCTTATCCAGGAGGTCCGGGAACCGATCATTCGTGCCAATATCCTCGTGCCGTCTGACTATATCGGCCCGGTGATCGCGCTTTGTGTCGAGAAGCGCGGTATTCAGAAAAACATGCTGTACGTTGGCCGGCAGGTCATGCTTAGCTATGAACTGCCACTGGCCGAGGTGGTGCTGGATTTCTTCGATCGCCTAAAATCCGTATCGCGTGGCTATGCCTCACTAGATTATGACTTTCTTGAATTTCGCCCAACCGACGTGATCAAGCTCGATGTGCTTATCAATGGCGAGCGGGTGGATGCCTTGTCAACGATGGTGCACCGCGCGCAGGCCCAATATCGCGGGCGCGATCTCGTCACTCGCTTGCGTGGACTGATCCCGCGCCAGATGTTTGATGTCGCTATCCAGGCCGCCATCGGTTCGCATATCATTGCGCGTGAAACCGTCAAAGCCCTGCGCAAGAATGTGATCGCTAAATGCTATGGCGGTGATATCTCGCGCAAGCGCAAACTTCTTGAAAAGCAGAAAGAAGGTAAAAAACGCATGAAGCAAGTTGGTTCAGTGGAAATCCCGCAGGAAGCCTTTCTGGCGGTTCTGCGCGTAGACGAAAAATAGGCCATGGACTTCTCACTCGTGATGTTGATTGCCCTGGTGGCGACGGGCCTGATCTGGGCCGGTGATCATTTCATGCTGGCACCGCGTCGGCGCACATCCGCCCAAGCCGAGACTGGCAAACCAGACCGTGAACCATTGGTGGTGGAGTACGCGCGCGCCTTTTTCCCGGTGATCCTGCTGGTGTTTGTGCTGCGATCATTTCTGGTTGAACCGTTTCGCATTCCTTCCGGCTCCATGATGCCGGGACTTCTTCCCGGCGACTTCATACTCGTCAACAAATATACCTACGGTTTGCGACTCCCGGTCGTTAACCAGAAAATGATCAACGTGGGATCTCCCCGGCACGGGGACGTTATGGTATTCCGGTTTCCTGGTGATCCGTCCATCAACTACATCAAGCGAGTGATTGGCCTGCCCGGCGACCGGATTGTCTATCGAGATAAGCAACTGATCATTAATGATCAGCCGATGCCGCAAACACCGGCGGGCGATTATTCCTATACCGAATCGGGTGATCACCTGTTGTTTGCCCACCGCCTGCAGGAACAGATTGACGGCGTCAATCACGAGATTCTGATTAATGCCGGAACCACAGGCGGTGTGCTGGAATTTACCGTGCCCGAAGGGCAATATTTTGTCATGGGTGACAATCGTGACCGCAGCAACGACAGCCGCTACTGGGGTACGGTGCCAGAGGCCAATGTTGTAGGCCGGGCCTTTCTGATCTGGTTTAGCTGGGATATGGTGAAGGGTGGAGTCGCCTGGAACCGAATTGGTAATACCATACACTAACCACGTCTCGTTGGAGGATTGTGATGTTGAACCGAACCAACCAGCAGGGTATGACGTTCTGGGGGCTACTCGTGATCAGCGCCCTGTTCATTTTTTTCGCCATCCTGTTCTTCAAACTGCTGCCACCGTATATGGAGTACGGCAAGGTCAAGACGGCACTGGAGAACTTAAAGGTACAGCCAAACGTGGGCACGATGGAGAAGCCCGACATCGCAAATTCACTCCAACGTCGTTTTGATATCGACGATGTGAACAATGTTGATCTGAAAAAAGACCTGCTCGTCGAGAAGAAACCGGGCACAACAACGATTCGTATCAAGTACGAGCGTCGTGTGCCGATTGCCTACAATGTATCGGCACTTATCGATTTCGAGCACTCCATTCAGGTCAACGCCCGTTGAATGACACGTTGCAGGCATTGTCCAAACTGCTCGGTCATACTTTTCGGGATCCTGCGCTGCTAACATTGGCGCTAACGCATCGCAGCAAAAGCGGAACCAATAATGAACGACTCGAATTTCTCGGCGATAGTGTTCTGAGTTTCATTATTGCCGACGCACTGTATGAACGCTTTCCACAGCTCAGTGAAGGTGACTTGACCCGGGTCAGGGCAACCCTGGTTCGCCAGGAAACCTTATCCAGGCTGGCGCGCGAGTTGGAGCTCGGCAACTGCCTGCAGCTGGGTGGTGGCGAGCTGAAAAGTGGCGGATTCGATCGCGATTCGATTCTTGCTGATGCATTGGAAGCCATACTCGGCGCTGTGTATCGGGATGGTGGTATGTCGGCAGTAAGCGCCGTTGTGATCCGGCTTTATCAGCCGATCTTCGAGCAAATCGATCCCAAGAACATTCTTAAGGATCCGAAGACCCGTTTGCAGGAGTACCTGCAGAAGCGCGGCTTTCCCCCACCGGTATATGAAGTGCTGGACATCAGCGGTGAGGCCCACCAGCAGCATTTCATCGTCCAGTGTCGTGTCGCCGAGCTCGAGTCGCCGATACGCGGGGAGGGCAGCAGTCGTCGATATGCCGAGCAGGCCGCCGCCGCGCTCGCTTGTCAGCAACTCGGTTGCGAGACGGATGGCTGACGCTTATCGCTGTGGGACGGTCGCAATTGTTGGTCGGCCGAATGCAGGCAAATCGACACTACTGAACCGGCTGGTTGGACAGAAGGTCAGCATCACTTCGCGTCGCCCGCAAACCACCCGGCACAGACTGATCGGAATACGTACACTGCCGACGGCCCAGTTGGTATATGTCGACACACCGGGGATACATTCAGCAGATAGCAGCAGTCATCTTGGTCGTATCATGAATCGCGCTGCCCGTGGTAGTCTCGAGGGTGTCGATGTCGTGGTGCTGGTCATGACCGCCGATGGCTGGCGGGATGAGGATGACGCCGCCCTGTCACTGGTGCAGGGCGTAGAATGCCCGGTTGTACTGGCGATCAACAAGGTGGATCAGCTGGAGAACCGTGCAACATTGCTGCCGTTGATGGATACGTCTGCCCGGCATCGGCCTTTTACCGCCATAGTGCCGCTCTCGGCGCGTACCGGTGAAAACGTCCCGGAACTCGAAAGACTGCTGGTATCGCTGATCCCAGAGCAGCCTCCTTTGTATGATCCTGATCAGCTGACCGATCGCAGCGAGCGTTTTCTGGCCGCGGAGTTTGTGCGTGAACAGGTATTCCGCGCCATTGGCCAGGAAGTTCCCTATTCGGTAGCGGTGGAAATCAGCGAATTCCGTGTGGAACCTAAGCATACTCATATTGAAGCCGTGATCTGGGTCGAGAAAGAAGGCCAGAAGGCCATTGTGATCGGAGCCAAGGGCGAGCAGTTGAAGAAGATCGGCCGGGCAGCGCGCCTTGAGATTCAGAAGGCGCTGGGGCGCAAAGTATGGTTGGGGCTGTGGGTCAAAGTCAGGGAGGGTTGGGCCGACGATGCCCGGGTACTGAAGAGTCTTGGGTACGCGGAGGATGAATGATCCGCATCAGTCAGGAACCAGCCTTTGTCTTGCATCACTACAGTTATGGCGAAACCAGTCTTTTACTGGAAATATTTACCCGCCAGCATGGTCGTCTCGGCGTGGTGGCCAAAGGCGCTCGCCGTGCCCGCTCGCCGCTGCGTTCCGCGTTGATTCCATTTCAGTTACTGACCGTCAACTACAGCGGTCGCGGTGAACTGCCCACGCTGGCCGCGGCCGAACCGGCGGCCGCAACCACGCCATTCATCGGCGAAGCACTGTACTGCGGTCTGTACCTGAATGAATTACTGTTGCGGTTGCTGCACCGCCACGATCCGCATGAACACCTGTTCCAAAGTTACGCTGAAACACTGAATCACTTATCCGGTAATAGCGGTCGTGAAGCGACCTTGCGTGTGTTTGAGAAACGGTTGCTGGAGGAGATCGGCTACGGTCTGGTGCTCACCCGGGACAGCCACAATGGCTCGCCCGTGCAGCCGGACCTGGAATATTGCTATGTGCCAGAGCGTGGACCGTTGCCGGTAGATTCCGGGGGCGAATCCGGAATACGGGTAAGAGGACGAAGTTTGCTGGCTCTGGCTCGTGAGGAACTCGGAGATCCGGATGCGCTACGTGAAGCCAAACGGCTGTTGCGTGGACTGTTGGCCCGCCAGCTGGGCAACAAACCGCTCATGAGCCGACAGTTGTTTCATCCGGAACGAACTACGGGTACGGTAGAATAGTCAGCGGTATTGAACCGACGAGGACATTGCAGTGATCAAGCTCGGTGTAAACATTGATCATGTGGCGACATTGCGTCAGGCACGCGGAACGCGTTATCCAGACCCGGTGCAGGCGGCGATCGAGGCCGAGCAGGCCGGAGCAGATGCCGTGACGTTGCACCTGCGCGAAGACCGGCGCCACATCCAGGAGCGCGATGTCGAACTGCTCAAGTCCGTGCTGCAGACGCGGATGAATCTGGAAATGGCCGTGACCGCCGACATGGTGGACTATGCAATTCGAATCCGGCCGGAGGAATGTTGTCTGGTTCCGGAGCGACGGCAGGAGCTGACGACCGAGGGCGGATTGGACGTCGTGAATTATTCCCGGAATATCACCAATGCCTGTGCCCGTCTTCAGCAGGCGGGGGTGCGAGTGTCGTTGTTCGTCGATGCCGATCCGGATCAGATTGCCGCCGCCGCCGCGACAGGCGCCCCGGTCATCGAAATCCATACCGGTCGCTATGCAGATGCCCCTACCGCCGAGGAACGGGGACAGGAATTGGGCCGTATCGAACTGGCCGTGCAGCAGGGGCTGTCACTGGGTCTTCAGGTCAATGCCGGTCATGGCCTGAATTATCACAATGTCCAACCGGTAGCGGCTCTGTCTGGCGTGGCGGAACTCAACATCGGCCACGCCTTAGTGGCGCGCGCCGTCTTCAGCGGATTTCGGGAAGCGGTAGCAGAAATGAAGCGTTTGATGCGCGAGGCCCGACGTCAGTGATTTTTGGCATCGGTACCGATATCGTGCGCGTCGATCGCATGCAGAAAAACATTGAACGCCACGGCGAGCGGTTTGCCGAACGCATCCTGACGGCAACCGAACTGGTCGAGTTCCGAACCGAGGCTCGTCCGGCCCATTTTCTCGCCAAGCGATTTGCGGCCAAAGAGGCCGCGGCCAAGGCCATGGGTACCGGTTTCCGGGATGGCCTGATGTTGCACCATATCGGCGTGACCCATGATCAGGCTGGAAAACCGCAGCTGGCCTTTACCGATCAGGCCGAGGAGTTTATTCGTCGCCACGGCATCACCAGCGTGCACGTGAGCCTGGCGGACGAACAGGATCATGCTGTGGCGTTTGTCACTCTCGCCACCGACTGAGTGACCGGGCAGAGTTATTTCTTGCGACTGGGCGGGCGGAATGTAGCAGCCGGACCGCTGAATTCACCCTCGTCAAACAGAAAGCCGACCATGTGCTGTTCGATGACGACAATGCTCTCGGGATCAGCTGTACTGAGGCGGTAGTCGTTCAGCAGCACGGACAGATGCGCGAGCCACTGCTGCCATGCCTCTTTCGAGATATTCTCGAAAATTCGTTGCCCCAGGGTGCCGGGGTGTGGCGGATAATCGAGTCCTTCGCTTTCGCGCTTGAGCTTCAGGCAGAAAACAATGCGTGACATGGGGGTATTCCAAAGTGACTGGCCGGCATTATAGCGTTGAGAAGCATTGCTGTCCGAGTGGCTTGATTGCTAGAATTTGCATACGAATATACGGAGACAACCGGAATGACCGCTCAAGCACTGCGTAACGATACCGCAATACCGCCGACTCTCAATGTAACCGGCGCCGCCCAGGACAAGCTTGCAGAGCTGCTGGCGGGAGCCGGGGATGAAGTGCAGGCGATCCGCGTGTTTGTAGCCGGTGGAGGCTGCAGCGGTATGGGCTTCGGCATGACCTATGCCGATCAGATAACTGCCTATGATCACGTCGTCGATCATGAGCGCTGCAAGGTGGTAGTGGATGCCGTAGCCCTGAATTACCTGGCCGGGGCTGAAATCGATTTCGTCACCGACGGCATGAATCCCTCGTTTGTTTTCCGTAATGCCTTTACACCCAGCACCGGTGGCGGCGGTGGACGTTGTGGCGGATGCGGCGGAGGCTGTGGACGTTAGACCGCAGGTTCTGCTGGTAGCACCACGCGACAGTTATCGCACAGCGCCCTACATCGAAGCCGCCCGCAAGCAAGGCGTCGATTTATTGATTGCCTCCGAGGGCCGTCTGGCCCTCGCCGGAGTGGAGGCGCCAGGTGTGCAGATTGATCTGCACAATCTGGAACGCTCGCTCGAATCTCTATTGCATATCAGTGCTTCTCAAAAATTCTCTGGCGTCATCGGGACGGATGACGCCAGTATTGAGTTGTCGTCCCACATCAGTCGCTATCTTGGTTTTCCGCATAATTCGCCGGAATCAGTACGCCTTGCGCGACGCAAAGACTTGGCCCGCGAACGGTTGGCCCAGGCCGGTGTACCGGTCCCGCCATTTTGGAGGATCGATCTGACCCGGGTTGTGGATTCTCAGATCGATCCGGTGATATATCCCTGCGTGGCAAAACCATTAGCTCTGTCGGCGAGTCGCGGTGTGATTCGCGCGAACGACCGACAGTCACTGTTACAGGCCATCGAACGAATCCGGGGTATCGTTTCCGAAAGTCGGAATCGTGATGAGCGCGATATGATGCTTGTCGAGGAGTATCTGCCGGGAACAGAGGTTGCTGTGGAGGCCCTCTTGACCCGTGGGAAGCTGGAAGTCTTGGCAATCTTCGATAAGCCGGAGCCGTTGGAGGGTCCGTATTTCGAGGAGTCGTATTACATCACGCCATCGCGTCATACCTGGGACGTGCAAGACAAGATTGCTCAACGAGTCGCCGAGGCGTGCCGCGCATACGGCCTGTGTGAGGGACCAGTGCATGCCGAATGCCGGATCAATGAATCAGGTGTCTGGATACTGGAGGTCGCGGCTCGCACGATCGGCGGATTGTGTGGCCGTTTGCTTCGTTTCGGGACCGGCTATGGATTGGAAGAGTTGGTATTGAACCATGCGTTAGGTCGGCGATTGGATCTGCACAGCGACCATGGGGCAGCCGGTGTATTGATGATACCGATACCGCAGGCTGGTGTATTGCGCCGCGTTGAGGGAGTGCTGGCAGCACGGCGAGTGCCACACATCGAAGACGTGGTGATCGACGTCAGGGAGGGCTATGAACTGGTGCCGTTGCCGGAGGGGGCCAGCTATCTCGGATTTATTTTTGCCCACGCGCCAACGCCGGCCGAGGTTGAAACGGCATTGCGCGCTGCCCTCGCTAATTTGAAAATCGTCGTCGCACCGATTTGGAAGGTCGATATCGGCTGATCAGCCTATTGCCTGTGCCCGGGCAGCATTACCGCCTGACCGCGGGTGGAGGCAGGAAATTGGCTCCTCGGGTTGGACTCGAACCAACGACCCAGTGATTAACAGTCACTTGCTCTACCGGCTGAGCTACCGAGGAATGTCGGGAGGCGCGTATGTTACTGACCGGCTCCGGGAGGGTCAAGGCGCGTGCCGGTTCACCCAGGACCGGCCGGACAGGTATTCGGCCCTTTGTCGACCCGGGCCCGCCCGGTATTGGACACCACGACGGTCCGTAGCGCGCCGGAATTCGAACCACACAAAACAAATGAGGCATTCGCGCCGGTGGCAAAGCCATTTGGCTGATAGGTGACATGGTCCCGGTGTGGTGAACTGTAAATCCGGACGGGCAGGGTCTTGTCGAATGCTTGCAGCAGCGGTTCTTCCGGGTCGCGAAGGTGGTTGGCATTGTCGTCGACGAATAGCAGATAGCCATGGTGCCATTCGGTGTGCGCGCCGCTGTTGCCAGCGCAGATGTTTCCATTTCGAGAGGGACAGAGCACAGCCCGTACGTTGCGCTTGATAGATTCACTGCGTGCCGTCATCAGGGCTGTGATCAGTGAATTGGCGGCGCTTGCCAGGCGTTGACGTTCAACGAGCTGCAGCAGAGAGGGTATGGTGACGGACATCATGATGCCAACCACGGTCAGAGTGACCAGGGCATTGTGCAGGCTATATCCGTTTATGGTCGAAGGGAAACAGTAACGGCCGCGCGCAGGCAAGTGTGCCATGGGTATCAATCCCTTGATAGGCTGGCCGACCGGAGGCGATGCTAGCCGGTAACGGCATCTTCAATCCATGAAGTCCGATGCTGTGAAGCATCGGTGCCTGGGCACTTTAACGCACCGTGCGGGTACGAATCAACTGCCTGGTGATGGGGAAGTAACTGGTTCAAACTGGACGTGTATATTCAACCGTCCTTCAAAAGTAGTATGCAGCTGCAGGCGACCTGGCTGCAGGCGGCTCTTGGCGCGCACGGTCGTGGGTTGAACATCGACAATACGCAAACGGTCCGCGGGGTAATCAATGTCGAGCGAAAGTCGCAGCGGGAAGAAACCATCAAGATAACGGCGCATGTATGGACCGCTGGCCAAGAGAAACAGGCCCGTGGCGGGGTCGCGTTCCAGGGCACGAAGTTCACTTTCCAGACACAATACGGCATCAGGTTTAACATCAATTGCCTGCACACTGCTGCCCTCGATCCAGGTGCGTCCGATGTTCTTCGTCTGGATGATTCTCAGGTGGCGCACCTTGCCCGGTGCAAACACAATTTGCATCGCTGTAACAGCATCCATATGTTCATGACACTGGCGGTCATGAATCCAGCCGTCAATGAGGGATTGTCGATCTATCGTGAGATGCTTGCGATGGTGGTGCGACGGCGGACTGGGCGCTGCCTCTAGAAAATGCAGCTCGCCTTCGTTGATCTCGGCCGCACCGCTTGCGGCCACCAGCAGCCCCAGCAGAGATAGCCAGAGGCGGATCTGGAACACGGGGGTCAGGTTTCCTGACTACCGAGCAGCTTCTCCAGCCGATCGAGCGCGTTATCCAGTTTTTCCCGGGCCGTGGCGAATGATAGCCGCATGTAACCTTCGGCCCCAAAGGCCGAGCCGGGCACCAGCGCAATGCCCACTTCATTCAGAATCAATTCGGCCATTTCCACGTCATTGGCGATACCGGGAAAGTTGGCCATTGCATCCTTGAAGTGAGCGAATGCATAGAATGTCCCTTGGGCCGGCAGGCACCGCACGCCGCGAATGCGGTTCAGTCGTGACACCACGTGGTCGTGGCGTTCGTGGAACGAGTCCACCATCGGGCCCATGCAGGACTGATCGCCATTCAGGGCAGATTCAGCAGCAACCTGGGCGATCGAATTAGGGTTGGATGTGCTCTGCGATTGTACTTTTTTCATGGCTGCAATCAGCGCCTTGGGCCCGGCGCAGTAACCGATGCGCCAGCCGGTCATGGCGTAGGCCTTGGACACCCCATTCAGCACAATGGTGCGGTCTTTGAGGTCGGGGCAGGCGTTCACGATATTGCAGAATGGCTCGTCGCTCCACAGGATGTGTTCGTACATATCGTCGGTGGCGATCAACACATCCGGGTATTTACGCAGCACCTCTCCCAGCGCCTCGAGTTCCCGGCGGGAATAGACGGCACCCGTCGGATTGGAGGGACTGTTGATGACCACGAGTTTAGTCTGAAATCCGATCACGGTATCCAGCTGGTCCGGGGTGATTTTGTAGCCCTGACGGATACCGGCGGAGATGATGACTGGCGAGGCATCGGCCAGCAATACAATATCCGGATAGGACACCCAATAGGGCGCCGGGATAACGACCTCGTCGCCTTTTTCCAGTAGTGCCTGGGCAAGGTTGAAGAAACTCTGCTTGCCGCCGACCGACACCAGAATCTGGTCCGGTGTGTAGTCGAGACCATTGTCACGTTTGAATTTGTCGATCACTGCCTGCTTGAGCGATGGCGTGCCGTCAACTTCAGTGTATTTGGTAAACCCGCTGCGGATGGCCTGAATTGCCGCTTCCTTGATATGTTGCGGGGTATCAAAATCCGGCTCGCCGGCTCCGAGGGATATCACGTCCTTGCCCTGGGCCTTGAGTTCCTTGGCGCGGGCCTCAACGGCGAGGGTCGGGGAGGGTTTGATGCGGCCAACTCGGCCAGCGAGGCGAATGGTATTCAAGCGGACGGTCCCAAGTGCTGTATAAAATTGCGCTAATATACCTGCTGCTGCCTGTCTGCCATAGAGCATGAATCCATTCCGCCTTGAAAGCCCGTTCCAGCCCGCCGGTGACCAGCCGGCGGCCATTCGTGCGCTGATTGAGGGCTTGCAGGACGGCGAGGCGTTTCAGACGCTGCTGGGGGTAACCGGTTCCGGCAAGACCTTCACCATCGCCAATGTGGTTCAGGCAGTCCAGCGTCCAACATTGATTCTGGCGCCGAACAAGACCCTGGCCGCGCAGCTNNCTACCAGCCGGAAGCCTACGTCCCCTCCTCGGATACCTATATCGAGAAGGATGCCTCGATCAACGAGCACATCGAACAAATGCGCCTGTCAGCAACCAAGGCATTGCTGGAGCGGCAGGATGTAGTGATCGTCGCTACGGTGTCGGCCATCTATGGCCTGGGTGACCCGGAGTCATATCATGGCATGATCCTGCATCTGCGCACGGGCGCTTTCCTTGATCAGCGCGCCATTCTGCAGCGCCTGACTGAATTGCAGTACACACGCAATGACATGGAGCTGCAGCGCGCGGCCTTCCGGGTGCGCGGTGATGTCGTGGACATCTTTCCGGCGGATTCGGAGCGGCTGGCGATCCGGGTCACTCTGTTTGGCGACGAGATTGAAACCTTGGCGGAGTTCGATCCGCTTACCGGTGAAGTGCTAAACAAGCTGGCCCGCACGACCATCTACCCGTCATCGCATTATGTGACGGCGCGTACGACCGTGCTGGAGGCCATGGAACAGATCAAGCATGACCTACGAGAGCGTCTTGCCGAACTGCGA
>DKBE01000028.1 GCA_002451085.1 Proteobacteria bacterium UBA6908
GATCCACTGCTCGGTGCTGGCCGAAGACGCCATCAAGGCGGCAATCAGCGATTATCAGCAGAAACAGGGCAAGACCGGCAATGCGGATGCAGCCTGAGCTGCCATCTGCGCCGGGGACCACGAGGACACGAGACATGGCCATTAGCATCACCGAAGCTGCCGCCACCCACGTTCGCAAATCGCTCGACAAGCGCGGCAAGGGCGAGGGCCTGCGCCTGGGCGTTCGCACCGCCGGCTGCTCGGGAATGGCCTACGTGCTGGAATTCGCGGACAGCATCAACCCGGAAGAGCAGATTTTCGAGAGCCACGGGGTCAAGCTGATCATCGACCCGAAAAGCCTGGTCTATCTCGATGGCACGGTTCTCGACTATCGGAAAGAGGGCCTGAACGAAGGCTTCAAGTTCGACAACCCGAACGTCAAAGGTGAGTGCGGCTGCGGCGAAAGCTTCACCGTCTGACCGGATCGGCAGTGGAGCATCATGCAGGCCGATCTCGGCAAGAATTACTTTGAGCTGTTCGGACTGCCGATGTCATACGACATCGACCTGACCGATCTCTCCTCCCGTTATCGGGAACTGCAACGCCGGTTTCATCCTGACCGCTATGCCGCGGCCCTGGAATCAGAGCGGCGTCTCTCCGTGCAGATGACGGCACAGATTAACGCGGCCTACCAGACGCTGCGCGATCGGGTGGCACGTGGACGTTACCTGCTCAGTCTGAAGGGTGTACACACGGACGAGGACACCGATACCCGTATGGACCCGGCGTTTCTCATGGAGCAGATGGAGTTGCGCGAGGCACTGGATGACGCGCGCGGCGCCAGTGACCGTGAGGCGCGTTGCGCCGCCCTGCTGGAGCAGGTTGATCAACGGCTGGACAGCAAGACAGCGCAGCTGCAGCAACATTTTTCCACAGGTTCCGAACCCGCACTGCAGGCGGCCCGCGAACTGGTGCGTGAAATGCAATTTCTGCAGAAACTGACACACGAAATCGAAATGCTGGATTAATCTCCGGCCGGTACGAATTTCCATGGCATTGCTTCAGATCAGCGAACCCGGACAAACCACGGCCCCGCACGAGCATCGGCTGGCTGTGGGCATTGATCTGGGCACGACCAATTCACTGGTAGCCACGGTGCGCAGCGGCATGGCCAAGACGTTGCCTGATGCAAGCGGCCGGCACCTGCTGCCATCGGTCGTGCATTACCGCGCCCACCAGGAACCCGAAGTCGGCGAAGCAGCGTTGGCGGCGGCAGCGGAAGATCCGCTCAATACGATTGCCTCGGTCAAACGACTGATGGGACGCGGGCTCGTGGACGTCAAGCGTCTCGGTGAACTGTTGCCATATGAATTTGCCGCGGGTGACACCGGCATGCCGCGTCTCCGCACCGTTTCAGGCGAACGCAGCCCTGTGGAAGTATCCGCCGAAATCCTCAAGCATCTGAAACAGCGTGCGGAAGCCACGCTGGGCGGGGCGTTGGTGGGTGCCGTCATCACCGTTCCCGCGTATTTCGATGAGGCCCAGCGCCAGGCCACCAAGGACGCCGCCACTGTGGCCGGCCTCACTGTGCTGCGGCTCCTCAACGAACCCACAGCCGCGGCCGTGGCCTACGGTCTGGATCAGCAGGCGGAAGGAGTGTTTGCGATATACGATCTGGGTGGCGGCACTTTCGATATTTCCATTCTGCGACTCAGCCAGGGTGTGTTCGAGGTGCTGGCCACCGCCGGTGATTCAGCCCTGGGTGGTGATGACATGGACCATGCCATCGCCGACTGGATGTGGACACAGGCCGGATTGAGTCAGCATAACGACCGCCACGCACAACGGCGCCTGTTGCGCGATGCCCGGGCCGCCAAGGAAGCCCTCACCGATGCAGACAGCCACAGCGTGAACGTGACGCGACCGGATGGATCGGTCTGGACGGGAATGCTGGATCGATCAACGTTGCAGGCGCTGGTCGATCCGCTGATTGAGCGCACGCTCGCCCCGACGCGTCGTGCCCTGAAAGATGCCGGTCTTCGTCCGTCGGACATCCAGGAAGTGGTGTTGGTTGGTGGTTCGACTCGCATGCCGCGGGTGCGCAATCAGGTTGCTACATACTTCGGCAAGAACCCGCTGACCAATATTGATCCGGACAAGGTCGTGGCCATCGGTGCCGCCATCCAGGCCGACATCCTGGCCGGCAACAAGCCGGACGCAGAGATGCTGCTGCTCGATGTCATTCCACTGTCGCTCGGCCTCGAAATCATGGGCGGCATGGTCGAGAAGATCATCCCGCGCAATTCCACTATCCCGACCACGCGTGCCCAGGAATTCACAACCTTCAAGGACGGGCAGACCGCCATGGCCATCCATGTGTTGCAGGGTGAGCGTGAATTGGTGACGGATTGCCGCTCCCTGGCGCGCTTCGAGTTGCGCAACATTCCACCGATGGTGGCGGGCGCGGCGCGCATTCGTGTCACGTTCCAGGTCGATGCCGACGGTTTGTTGAGCGTGATGGCGCGCGAGGAAACCACCGGGGTGGCGGCACACATTGAAGTGAAACCATCTTATGGCCTGACCGACGCCGAAATCGAACGCATGTTGCGCGATTCGATCAGCCATGCCGATGCCGACATGGTCGCGCGCCAGTTGCGCGAACAGCAGGTCGAGGCCGAACGTGTGCTGGAAGCCGTACAGGCGGCCCTGCAGTCAGACGGCGAGCGATTCCTCAGTGCTGACGAGCGTGCCCGGATCGAATCATCGATGGCGGCACTGCGTACCGCCCGTGCCGGCAGCGTCGCCAGCGTGATCAAACAGGCCATTCATGACGTAGACCAGGCCACCCGGGATTTTGCCATGCGTCGCATGGATGCCGGTGTGCGCGCCGCGCTGGCCGGCCACCGTCTGGATGAATTCAGGAGCTGATGGACCCATGACCGTGCTCAAAGTCCTGCCCCATGTCGAATTGTGCCCGAACGGCGCTACGCTGGACGCCGAACCGGGCACCAGCCTGTGTAATGCGCTGCTGGCAGCCGGCATACCGATTGACCATGCCTGTGAAAAGGCCTGCGCCTGCACGACTTGCCATGTCATTATCCGGCAGGGATTTGAGTCGCTGGAAAGCGCCGAGGAAAAGGAAGAAGACATGCTCGACAAGGCCTGGGGC
>DKBE01000027.1 GCA_002451085.1 Proteobacteria bacterium UBA6908
TTGAAACGGCCATGCACGGAGTCGAACTTCAGCATGTAGGCCAGGTAGTTCGGCTCGAGCAGGTCGTTGATGGCGACGATCTCGATGTCCTTGAAGTCCTTGGCGACAGCGCGGAACACCATGCGACCGATGCGGCCAAAACCGTTAATACCGACTTTAATTGCCATTGCGTACTCTCCTGAAAGTAATGAAATCGCGAAATCTTGATTACAGAATCTCTTCCACGGTCTTGACGACGTTGTCCACCGTGAACCCGAATTCCTTGAACAGCACCTTGTCCGGCGCCGATTCGCCGAAGCGGTTGATGCCCACCACGCGCCCGCTCAGGCCGACGTATTTGTACCAGCCCTCGGTGACCGCGGCCTCCACGGCAACGCGCTTGGTGACGGCGGCCGGCAGCACCGACTCGCGATAGGCGGCGTCCTGGGCTTCGAACACATTGGTCGACGGCATCGAAACCACGCGGATCTTCTTGCCGGCGAGCTTTTCGGCGGCGCCCATGGCCAGCTGCACTTCCGAGCCGGTGGCGATCAGGATGACATCCGGCGTACCGTCGCAATCTTTCAGGACGTAACCGCCCTTGCTGATATTGGCGATCTGCGCGTCGGTGCGCTTCTGAAACGGCAATCCCTGGCGTGAGAACACCAAAGACGACGGACCCTGCTTGCGCTCGAGGGCGGCCTTCCAGCACACCGCCGATTCGACCGCATCACACGGGCGCCACACGGCCATGTTGGGGATCATGCGCAGCGTCGGGATCTGTTCAATCGGCTGGTGAGTCGGTCCGTCTTCGCCCAGACCGATGGAGTCATGGGTAAACACGAAGATACTGCGGATCTTCATCAGCGCCGCCATGCGCAGGGCATTGCGTGCGTATTCCGAGAACATCAGGAAGGTGCCGCCAAACGGAATCAGGCCGCCATGCAGGGCAATACCGTTCATGATGGCGCTCATGCCGAATTCGCGTACCCCGTAGTTGAGGTAGTTGGCTTCGACGTTCTTCACCAGCGGCTTGTAGCCGGACCACTCGGTCTTGTTGGAGCCGCCCAGGTCGGCGGAACCGCCAAACAGCTCCGGCAGCACCGGCGAATAAGCTTCGATACAGGCCTTCGAGGCGTCGCGGGTGGACGGGCTCTTGGCGTCGGTATTCACCTTGGCGATAAATTCGGCAGCTTTCGCCGACCAGGTGGCCGGCAGGTCGCCGGCCATGCGCCGCTCGAACTCGGCGGCCAACTGCGGATAGGCCTTCTTGTAGGCGGCAAACTTTTCGTTCCAGGCCTTCTCGGCCGCGGCCCCGCTGACCCGGGCATCCCAGCCTTCATAGATGTTTCTCGGGATTTCGAAGGCGGCGTGGTCCCAGCCGAGCGCGGCCTTGGTCAGGTTGATTTCTTCCTGGCCCAGCTTTTCACCGTGACAGGCATGCGTACCGGCCTTGTTCGGTGAGCCGAATCCGATGGTGGTCTTGCAGCAGATCATCGTCGGCTTGTCGGTCATGGCCTTGGCCAGCTCGACCGCCTTCTTGACGGCTTCCGGGTCATGGCCGTTCACGTCCGAAATCACGTGCCAGCCGTAGGCCTCAAAGCGCTTCGGCGTGTTATCCGTAAACCAGCCTTCGACATGGCCATCGATGGAAATGCCATTGTCGTCCCAGAAGGCAATCAGTTTGCCGAGCTTGAGCGTGCCGGCCAGCGAGCAGGCTTCGTGCGAAATGCCTTCCATCAGGCAGCCATCACCGAGGAATACGTAGGTGTGATGATCAACGATGTCGTGGCCCTTCTGATTGAAGTGGCCAGCCAGCACCTTCTCCGCAATGGCCATGCCGACGGCGTTCGTGATGCCCTGGCCGAGCGGGCCGGTGGTGGTCTCGACACCCGGGGTGTAGCCGTATTCCGGATGGCCCGGCGTCTTGGAATGCAGCTGGCGGAAATTCTTCAGCTCGTCCATCGGCAGGTCATAACCGGTCAGATGCAGGAGCGAATAGATCAGCATCGAACCATGGCCATTGGACAGCACGAAACGGTCGCGATTGGCCCATTTCGGATTTGTCGGATTGTGAATGAGGAAGTCATTCCACAGTACTTCAGCGATGTCGGCCATACCCATCGGAGCACCGGGATGACCCGATGCAGCCTTCTCGACGGCGTCCATACTCAGGGCGCGTATGGCATTGGCAAGGTCGCGACGGCTGGGGAGTGCCTCTTTCGGTTTGGCGGTCATGGGCGTTTCCTTTATGTAAGTCAGAATTCTGCGGTAAATAAAAATCCCCTGGCGACCTGTCGTCGATACCGGCTCTCGGGAAGCGTCAGGTATCGTTGCCCGCCAAAGGGGATTGTTGTGTTCTTATATATACAGCCGGTCCGCTGCATCACGACCGACGTGCGCGAGCGCCCGAAAAACAGCGCGCTATTCTCCCTCAGCCACCCCGACAGGGCAAGCCTGAAGGCCCGTGACCAGCATTTATGCAGGTATTAGCCGGAACGGGGGTGTCTCAATGCTGGGCTTCGACCCATGCACGCCAGGTCTGGAACAATTCCGGATCGCGTGCGGCCACCACCGATCGCGACTCCAGGCCGACATGAAATACATCTTCACCACCCAAGGTCACGGCCTGCCCGCCGGCTTCGGTGAGAATCAGGATGCCGGCCGCATAGTCCCAGAGTTTCTGGCCGCCGTGCAGGTAGACATGAAAGCGGCCATCGGCCAGCCAGCACCAGTCGAGGGCCGACGAGCCGAAATTGCGTTGCGATCCATACGGCGGTGCGGCGCCGAGTTGCGCCGCCAGCGCACGTTCGAGACGCTTGAAATCGACTACAGCGATGGAACGTGCCAGCGGCAGATTGAGCGGCGCGCGCGTGCCGAGCGACAGGCCGTTGAGCCAGGCACCGACTCCGCGCTGGGCATAAAACGCCTCGTCACGCACCGGGTCATACACGAGACCAATCTCGACCCGGCCGTTCACCAGCAGCGCCAGGGACACCGAGAAAAACGGAATCCCGGCGGCGAAGTTGCTGGTCCCGTCGAGCGGATCGAGCACCCACAGGCCTTCGTCACCAGCCTCGGCCAGGGCGGCATGCCGCTGTGCCGACATTTCTTCGCCGAGAAAGATAAATTCCGGCCAGTGTATGGCCAACTCCTTTTCCACCCGGTCCTGCATCGCGTGGTCGGCATCAGTCACCACACTGCCGTCCATTTTTACGTGCCGCGATACATCCGCGAATCGCGGCATGAGCTCCTGCTGGGCACAGTCACGCACCAGACCACGCAACAGTTTGAGGTCGGGCAGGTTCATGACGGCGCCTGTTTCCAGGGAATCACACGGGCACTGGCGTGTTGTGGTGCACGGCCCTGCAACGCCTGCAACGCTTTCAAAAACTCTCCCTGCAGACGCTTCATGGTTTCGCGCGCCGTGTCCGAGTAATACACCGCCTCGTAGGCCACCGGTTCATCCAGCGCCTGGCGGTCACCGGGCCGGAAATGCTGCCACGCGATTTCGACCCAACGGCGCTGTTCACGATCCACAAAGATAAATTCATCCCGATCGATCACCGCCAGATATTGCATGCTGCGAATTGGCACAAAGGCACAGCCTTCCCGCGCATGGGCGAGCAGCAGGTGCGCCAGATTGTAGGTGTCCGCCGGCAAGGTGCGCGGCTCGCGCCCGGTTTCCTCGCGGCGGTAAAAGGTTTCCTCGGCATTCATGAGAGAAGGCACCGGTGGCGCACTGTCACTCGTGGGATCCGATCCACTTGATGGAACAACCCATACTGGGAATCTGGTCCTGCGGGCCCTGACCGGTCTGCGCGACCTGCCGCATGGCCTCGAACAACTCGCGCCGCGCGTTCGGCACTGGCTCCTTGCGCGATTCGTCGAGCCGCCCGCGATACTGAAGCTTCAGATCCTTGTCGTAGCCGAAGAAGTCCGGTGTACACACAGCACCGAAGTGCTTCGCCACCTCCTGCGTCGCGTCCATCAGATAGGGCATTGGAAAGTTGAGGTCCGCAGCGACTCGCTTCATGTTGTCGAAGGAATCTTCGGGGTAGTCGGTCGGGTCGTTCGACATGATCGCCACCGCGTTCACGCCCAGCGCCTGAAGATCACGCACGTCACGCAGGATGCGATCGAGCACAGCCTTCACGTACGGACAATGGTTGCATATAAACATGACCAGCAGGCCATTCGGTCCGCGTACATCCTGCAGGGTGTAGGTCTTGCCGTCGGTCGCTGGCAGCCTGAAGTCCGGCGCCGGTTTGCCGAAATCGCAGACAGGGGTTTCAGTACGCACCATGGGATCGCTCCGTTCGCGAAACATCAGATTACGGAAGAGTGTACATGGACCGTCCTGCGGAGGAAAACGCCGGACCGGCGCACACTCCATCCGTCCCGAAACGAGACACATGGCGTATGATTCAATCAACCATGATGGCAACTCGAAAAACCACGGTAATTCTGGCCATGCTGTTGCTGGCAGGGGTGTTCGTCATGCCTTGCGCGCACGGCGACAACGGCGAGCTTGTGCTTGGTGTATCGCCATTGCTCGACGAACAGGACACCCGCCGCCAGTTCCAGCCACTGTGCGATTATCTCGGCACCGTTACCCAGCGTCCTTGCCGCATCGTCACCCGCCCGAATTACCTGACGTACTGGGAATCGATGCGTCGCGGCCAGACGTATAACCTGCTGCTCGATGACGCCCACTTTACTGATTACCGAATCCAGAAAATGGGCTACACCGTGCTGGCGAAGATCCCGCACACCGTCACCTACTCGCTGGCGATCCCGCGGTCTGCCAAGATCCACGATCCAGCCCGCCTGGTCGGTCGGCGGATCGCGACCCTCGGTATTCCGAGCATGGGTGCGGCATTCCTCAATGGTCTGTTTCCCCAACCCTCAAAACAGCCGATTCCGGTCGAGGTCGACAATGCCGCCGAGGGCTTTGCCCTGCTACGCAGCGGCAAGGTCGAGGCGGCGATTCTCCCTACGCCCCTCGTCCGGGAGGAGATTCTGCGCGGGGCCGAGCTGCGCGTGCTGCTCTCGACCGCCCCGATACCGCAGATGGGAATTTCGGTAGCGCCGGATATTGACCCAGACACCCGGAAAGTACTGCAAAAAGCCCTGCTTCAGGCCCATAAATCCCCGGCTGGGCAAAAACTGCTGGCAGAACTGGGGATCGAACGCTTCGACGCCGCCACTGCCACGATATACAAGGGTCAGGCACGCATATTGCAACAGTACTGGGGGTACTAACTGCTATGGAGGTTAAACCATGGCCCTCAAAACTTTGCGTCAATTGTTGGCGACTACGACAGGAGTTATTGCCGCCTTTCTCAGCCTGACCGGACCCGCGACCGCCCAGGCCGCCGACGAACTGGTGCTGGCGATTCAACCCATTCTGAACGAGGCCCAGACGCGCAAGGCCTTTCAGCCATTGTGCGACTACCTGGCCAACGTGACCGGCCAACAGTGCCGCATCCATACCAGCCCGAATTTTTATGCCTACTGGGATCTGGTGCGTCGCGGAACAGGCTACAACCTGGCCTTTGATGCTGCGCATTTCACCGATTACCGAACCGAAAAACATGGCTTTGAAGTGCTGGCCAAGGTACCGGATAGCGTGACTTATTCGCTGGTGACTCGTCCTGATGCCCTGGTCATCGAACCTGGCGAACTAACCGGCCGGCGAGTCGCCACACTGGGTGTACCCAGCATCGGCGCCGCCCGGTTAAACGCCATGTTTCCCAATCCGTCACGGCAACCGGTCGTGCAGGAGATCGACGACGCGGTCGCGGGCATGAAAATGCTTACCGACAAGCGCGTGAATGCGGCGATCGTGCCGACGCCAATTGTGAGCCAGCTCATGGCTCAGGGCGGAAATTTCATGGTCGTCATGACCACCGAGGCGATCCCCCATATCGCCCTGTC
>DKBE01000111.1 GCA_002451085.1 Proteobacteria bacterium UBA6908
TTGATCCGGACACCATCCTTATGTCCGGTGCGCCACCAGCGGCCGGCTGCTGTTACCGCCCAACAGGAGGAGATGCCATGTTGAAGCAGAAATTCATCCGTAAATCGTTGACGACCCTGCTGTGTGCCGGTGCCGTGCTGCTGAGTGCCGGGGCGCAGGCCGAGGTCGTGCTCAAGGCCTCGCACCAGTTCCCGGGCGGCAAGGGCGATCCTCGTGACGAAATGGTGCAAATCATTGCGCGCGAAGTCGAAAAGGCCAACGTCGGTCTCAAGATCCAGGTGTATCCGGGCCAGTCGCTGTTCAAGGCCAAGGAACAGTGGGGCGCGCTCACCAAGGGCCAGCTCGACATGACCGCGCTGCCGCTCGACTACGCCAGCGGCCGCCACCCGCAGTTCAGTGCCACGCTGATGCCGGGCTTGGTCAAGAACCACGAGCACGCCAAGCGCCTCAACAAGTCGCCGTTCATGGACGACATTCGAAAAGTTATCGACGATGGCGGCGCCAAGGTGCTGGCCGATGCCTGGCTGGCCGGCGGCTTCGCCTCCAAGAAGAACTGCATTCTGATGCCTGACGACGTCAAGGGTCAGGTGACACGCGCCGCCGGCCCGGCGTTCGAGCAGATGCTGGTCGGGGCCGGTGCCTCGATCTCGTCGATGCCGAGCTCGGAGATCTACACCGGCATGAAGACCAACGTGCTCGATGCTGCCAATACCAGTTCCGGCAGCTTCGTGTCTTACCGCCTGTATGAAGTGGTGAAGTGCTTCACCGCGCCGGGCGAGAATGCCCTGTGGTTCATGTACGAACCGGTGCTGATCTCGAAGAAGAGCTGGAACAAGCTCAACAAGAAGCAGCAGGACGCGCTGGTGGCCGCGGCGAACAAGGCCGAAGCCTATTTCTCCGGCGAGGCCAAAAAGATCGACGACAAGGCGGTCGACACCTTCAAGAAGGCCGGGGTCAAGGTCGTGACCATGGACGACAAGCAGTTCGCAGCCTGGAAGAAGCTGGCGGACCAGACCTCGTACAAGAATTTTGCCGAGAAGGTTCCGGGCGGCAAGCAACTGCTCGACAAGGCGCTGGCCGTCAAGTAACACGGCCACACGCCAGTATCCCTTGTCGTGGATATTTTTCTTGCGTTCGTTCGGCGGCTGTCACAGGCCTGCGGCATTCTCGCTGCGGGCCTGCTGGCGGCGGCCACGCTGGTGGTGTGCCAGATGGTGATCATGCGCTATTTTCTTGGCGCCTCCACAGTCTGGCAGACCGAATTCGTGACCTTTGCCATTGTTGGCTCCACCTTCATTGGGGCACCGTACGTGCTCTTGCACCGCGGACACGTCGGCGTTGACCTCGTGTCGGTGTATGCGCGCGGCCGGGTGCGTTTCCTGCTGGCACTGTTGTCCATTCTGCTGTCACTTGTTTTCTGCGCGGTGGTGACCTGGGCCGGCTGGCAGCACTGGCACGAGGCCTGGGCCGGTGGTTGGCGCACGGAAACCGTGTGGGCCCTGCCGCTCTGGATTCCATTATTGTCCCTGCCGATCGGCATGGGGCTGCTGTCGCTGCAGTTCATTGCCGACTTTCTGTGTCTCGTCACCGGGCGCGAACCGCCGTTCGGGGTGGAGCCGGAGGACGAGGAATGACACCCCCTGAAATCGGCCTGCTGATCGGATTGGTCACCATTGTGCTGCTCGGCACCGGCATGCCGATCGCCTTCGGTCTCGGTTTCGTCGCCGTGGCGTTCATGGTGGGTTTCGAGGGCCTGGACTCCCTGACGGTACTGGCCGAAACCTTTTTCAGCGGCATTAACAGTTTTGCGCTGATATCGCTGCCGATGTTCATCCTGATGGGGGCCGCGGTCGCTTCGTCACCGGCCGGGCGTGACCTGTACCTGGCGCTTGACCGCTGGTTGCATCGCATGCCGGGCGGCATCGTTGTCGCCAACCTCGGCGCCTGTTCGATCTTCGCCGCGTTGTCCGGCTCCTCGCCAGCCACCTGTGCGGCGATCGGCAAGATGGGTATTCCGGAAATGCGCAAGCGCGGCGTGCCGGACGATCTTGCCACCGGCTCGATCGCCGCCGGCGGCACCCTCGGCATCCTGATCCCGCCGAGCATCACCATGATTGTCTACGGTGTGGCCACCGAAACCTCGATCGGCCGGCTGTTCCTGGCCGGGGTTGTGCCGGGTCTGATGATGACGGTGTTGTTCATCGGCTGGACGCTGTTCGTGGCGTGGCGGCGTGGCTGGCATTTCAGCGACATCACCCAGCGCTACTCGCTGCGCGACAAGCTGGTCATCCTGCCCAAGGTATTGCCGTTCCTCGCCATCATCCTCGGTATTCTGTACGTGCTGTACGGCGGCGTGGCCACACCCTCCGAGGCGGCCGGGGTGGGTGCGGTGTTCTGCCTGGTGCTGGTGGTCGCCATTTATCGCCTGTGGCAGCCGGGCCGCATGTGGAACATTTTCCGTGACAGCACCCGCGAGAGCGTGATGATCATGATGATCATTGCCGCCTCGGAGTTGTTCAGCTACATGATGTCGTCGTTGTACGTGACGCAGGAAATTGCTCAGGGCATCGCCGCGCTCGACATCAACCGCTGGCTGCTGATGGCGCTGATCAACCTGTTCCTGCTGGTCGCCGGCATGTTCCTGCCACCGGTGGCCATCATCCTCATGTCCGCACCGATCCTGCTGCCGATCGTGACCCAGGTGGGATTCGATCCCTATTGGTTTGCGGTGATCCTGACGCTCAATATGGAGATCGGCCTGATCACGCCCCCGGTGGGTCTCAACCTGTTTGTCATCAATGGCATCACCCCGGACATCCGCCTTCCGGTCATTCTGCGCGGAGCGCTGCCATTCGTGATGCTGCTGTTGCTGGGCATCGTGCTGCTGTGTTTCTTCCCGGAGATCGCCACCGCGCTGCCGGATGCACTGATGGGACCCGCCGAAAGCCAGTAGCGGTGTGGCGCCTGCCGGACTTGCCGCAGGGTCAGGCTCGCCTATAACCTGTTAAGTCACGCACTGAACAGGGCCGAGCGTTATCAACCATAAAATGAAGCGCTACTGGCTGGAAAAATTCCTGGATCGAATTGCCGACCGCGGCCGCGATTTGCTGCACCTGTTGACCGAGGGAGCCGCGGTTCCCCGGCTCGGTTCGCTGTGTCGCGCGCTATTATCCGGCGTGGGTGAGGCCACCGGCACGGCGCTGTCGCGCGAGGTGTTGCGCGCCTATGAACGCATGGATCGCGAAGGACGCCAGGCGTTTTTCGAAATGCTTGCCAGCGATTTCGGACCCGACCCCGCCGCCATCCGAGCCGCCACCGAAGAATATTTGCGCACGAACGACGCCAAGGCCCTGGCACGGCTCATGGACGCAGTCGAGCCACCGCGCCAGGAGCTGTTCCGACGCATCAATATGGCGCCTCAGGGCACGGCGGCGCTGGTCACCATGCGCGCCGAGCTGCTCGGATTGCTGGCACAGAACCCGGCGCTGAAGGCCGTGGATGCCGACCTGAAGCACCTGTTTGCGTCCTGGTTTAACCGCGGCTTTCTGCGGCTGGAGCGCATTGCCTGGAACAGCCCGGCGGAGCTGCTGGAAAAACTGATTCGCTACGACATGGTGCAGACCATCAAGAGCTGGGACGACCTGCGCCGGCGCTTGGCGGACGATCGCCGCTGCTTCGCCTTTTTTCACCCGGCATTGCCGGAGGAGCCGTTGATATTTCTGGAAGTGGCACTGGTGAACGGCATGGCCGACAAGGTCACGCCGCTGCTCGATGACCATACACCGGTACTGAAGGGCAGTGACGCCAATACCGCCATGTTCATCTCGATCAACAGTACCCAGCCGGGACTGCGCGGCCTGTCGTTCGGCAACCTGCTCATCAAACAGGTGGCCGAAGACCTGCATCAGGAATTGCCGCAACTAAAGACCTTTGCCACGCTCTCGCCGGTACCCGGGTTTGCGGCCACGTTGCGGGCGGCCGCCGAGAACTCGCACCGCGAATTCAGCCGGGCGCGGTTCGAAGTTCTGCTGCAGGAGTACGCCGAACCGCTTCGCCAGGCCAGTGACGGCGAACCTCCGGTGGAGGCCTTGATGACACTGCTGGCCCGCGCCGAGCCGCCACGAGCCGTACTGGCCGGACCGCTGGAGCGGCTGGCGCTGGCTTATCTTTCGCTGCTGCCGCGTGAACCCGATGTCTTCAATGCGGTGGCGCGCTTTCATCTTTCGAACGGCGCACGCCTGGAGCGTATTAATGTCTTTGCCGACGACTCGGCGGCCCGCCGCGAGGAATCGTTCGGCGTCATGGTGAATTACCTGTACGATCCCGACGACGTCATTGCCAACCATGAAGGTTTTGTCGGCAAGGGCGATGTCGCCATGTCGCGACCCCTGCAACGCGAGCAGAAGAAACTCGCCACGGTCTGGAATGCCACCGCCGGTCCGGCCTAGCCGGCCGGCAGGACATCCCGGGCTTGTTTTCATCTTGCCCGCCGCCATCACTCACTGGAGCTAGCCCAGCCTTGGATATCGTGACGTTGGTGATTATGGGTGGGCTGGCTGGCGCCATGGCGGGCCTGCTCGGCATCGGTGGCGGGGCGCTGATCGTGCCGGTGCTGGTGATTGTGTTCGAGGGCCAGGGCGTCAATCCGGACATCATCATGCAGCTGGCGCTCGGTACATCGCTCGCCACCATCGTGTTTACCGCCATCTCCTCGGCCAGCGCGCATCACCGGCGCGGCACGCTCGACTGGGCAATTTTCCGCCGGCTCGCGCCGGCCATCGTTGTCGGCACGCTGCTCGGCGCGGTCATCGCCGACCATCTCGCCAGCCGCACCCTGCAGTGGATGTTTGTGGTGTTCATGTTCGCAGTGTCCGCGCAGTTTTCGCGCGGCACCACGGCCACCGGCGCGCACCGGAAGTTGCCCGGTCTGTTCGGCATGAGCCTCGCCGGGACGCTCATCGGCGTGGCCTCGGCGCTGTTTGGCATCGGCGGCGGTTCGATGTCGGTGCCGTTTATGACGTGGTGCAGTGTGCCGGTCAAACGTGCCATCGGCACGTCGGCGGCCATCGGCCTGCCGATCGCGGTCAGTGGCGCCGTGGGTTTTCTCGTGGCTGGCCTCGACGAACCGGGCCGGCCGCCGTGGAGTATCGGCTACATCGTGCTGCCGGCCTTCGCCAGCGTGGTTGTCGCCAGCACCGTCTCCGCGCCGCTGGGCGCAAAACTGGCGCATCGTCTTTCGGACGCCACCTTGCGGCGCCTGTTCGCGCTGTTCGTGGCACTGCTGGCGTTGCGCATGCTGTGGGGTTTGTTGAAATAAGTGCAAGTGCGGTTTGACTTCAGCCGGCAATATCGGACTCAGCGCGCCAGTATGGTCACCAGCTGGTAGAGCACAAACGCAGAAGTTGAGAGAAACCCGGCCCACGGGATCCACACCGGATAGGTGCGCACCCCGGCGGGATTTGGATCGCGGCGCTTGATACGAAGTAGTGAAAGGTTGATGAGCGCAAATACCACCAGGATCACGAAGCTTGTGAACTTGGCCAACTGAACCAGGGGAAACCACAGCGCCAGCACCAGGATCACACCGGTCATGAGTACGGTGGCGAAGTGCGGTGTCTGGGTGCGGGCGTGCACGCGCCCCAGCCAATTGGGAATCCAGCCCTCGCGGCTCATGCCGTATAGCACGCGTGACCCCATGACGATCTGAATGAGCGCACCATTGATGATCGCGAACAGGCTGATCAGGCTAATCACGGTTGGCGGTGAACCGGTGGTGCGTTCGTAGATCAGCGCCAGCGGCGCGCGCGTCTCGGCGAGTTCCGCGGGCGGTAACGCCAGCACCGCCACCAGTGCCACCAGGATATACAGCACCGAGGCGGCGGCCAGCGCCAGCAGGATGGCGCGCGGCAGCACCCGCACCGGGTCACGCACTTCTTCGGCGACATTCACAATGTCTTCGAAACCAATAAAGGCATAAAACGCCAAAAAGGCGCCGAGCAGGATGCCCTGCCAGATGGCAGCATCGGCCGGGGGCAGCAGTTCATGCCAGCGCGCCGGCAACGTGGCGAGGCTGTCGCCGCCGACATACACGATGAACAGCAAGCCGCCGACCTCAACCAGCGTGATGATGGTGGCGGCCAAGACCGATTCGCTGATGCCCCAGAGGGCGAGTGCGCCAAGCAGCAGCACCACGAGCGTGATGGCCAGAGCGTCAGGAATCATCACAAACACGTGCAGGTAGCCGACGAAACCATTGACGATGGTAGCGGCCGAGACCACGCCGGTGACAATGATCAGGAATCCGACCAGCAGCGACAGCTCGCGCCGGCGCAATCCTTCCTGCACGTACACCGCTTCGCCGGCGCTCTTGGGGTAGCGCGCCGAGAGTTCGGCGTAGGCAAAGCCCGTGAAGGTGGCGAGCAGGGCAGCGAGCAGGAACGAGAGTGGCGCATACAGCCCGGCATAACCGGCGACCTTGGCGACCAGCACGTAGATCCCGGCGCCGACGATGGTGCCGAGACCGTAGAAGGTGAGGAGTGCCAGCGACAGGCTGCGTTTGAGCGTGGGTTCGGTGATGGCCTGGATCTCCTGTGTAACGACATCAACTGGACTGCCGCACTCGCCGGGCCACCGGACCCATCAAGGGAGAGCGTCTGGTCAGTCGGCGATGCGATTGCGTCCCTCACTTTTCGCGCGGTATAACGCCGCATCGGTGGCCGCAATCAGGCCTGCGCTGTCCATGTCCGGAGTCGCCGTGGCCAGACCCAGAGAGATGGTGATGGACGGCAGGACTTCACCATCGAGGCCCTGGATCGGATGTTCGGCGACGGCACGCACCAGGCGCTCGCCGGCGATGCGTGCACCGGCCAGAGGGGTGTCCGGCAACAGCAGGCAGAACTCCTCGCCACCCATGCGCGCCAGCCGGTCGGTCGGGCGCAGTCGGGCCTGGACGGCATGCACGGTGGCGCGCAGCGCCATGTCGCCGGCTGGATGGCCATGAGTGTCGTTGAAGCGCTTGAAATGATCGATGTCAAAGATGCCCAGCGTGAAGGCGGAACCCTCGTTTCGCACGCGGTCGAGAAAGCGGGGCAACGTGTGTTCGATCCAGCGGCGGTTGTACGCGGTGGTGAGCGGATCGAGAAACGCCCAGCGCTCGTAAGCTTGTTGCATCTGCAGGCTGACGGTCAGGGCCTCGGTGGTGTTGCGCATGCGCTCGACCAGAATGCCGAGCAGGTTGCGCGCCATCAATGGATGCGCCTCGGTCAGTTTCCAGAAGACATCGACATTGACGGCCACCGTGGTCACGTTTTCGTCCACTATCACCGGGGCCGAAACCCGTCCGCCGTCGATGATGGACATCTCGCCAGCACATTGGCCAGGCACGATTGGGAGCGAGGCGACGGTATTGCCATTGCCGACCAGCACATGCAATTTGCCGCTCAGGATGATGTACAGGAACTGATTGGGAACGTCCGGCGACAGCAGCAGTTCGCCGGGTTCCAGGTGGCGAATCGGACTGGATTCCATGAGTTGTGCCAGCACGTCCGGTGCAATACCTCGAAACAGGCTGGATTCGCAGAGAATATCGAGGTGGGCATTCATGAGTGCTGTCAATGCTACCAGATATTACCGGTCGCCCGATGCGGCGACCCATGCTACCTTGAGAGAGGGGAGAATGACGGGGTGGTGTATGCGACAGGCGATCCTGTCCGATCTACACAGCAATATCGAGGCCTTGCAGGCCTGTGTGACGCATGCACGGGAGCAGGGCGCCACGCATTTCGCCTGCCTGGGCGATTGCGTGGGCTATGGCGCTGACCCGGTGCCGACCCTCGACTTGTTGCGCTCATTGCCGCACCTGCTGATGATCCGCGGTAATCACGACGAAGCGCTGTTTCAGGATGAGGACATTGGCGTGCCCGGCATCCGCGAGGCGCTCGACTGGACCGGCACACAGCTAACTCCCACGCACTGCGAGCTGCTGGAAGCCGCGCCCTACATTCAGACGCTCGGTGAAGTGACCTATGCACACGCCAGCGCCCACGACCCGCAAGCATGGGAATACCTGCGTCAGCCGGAGCAGATTCGAGCTTGCCTGGAGGCCACCCCGGCCCACATCACCTTTATCGGCCATGTGCACGTGCCCATGGTGTTTTACCTGACGGCCGGTGACACGCTGCGCGAACACAACCCCGAGCCCGGTGTGCCGATTCCGCTGTCGCCCACCTGCCGCTACGTGGTGAATGTTGGTTCGGTTGGCCAGCCGCGTGACGGCAACAATGCTGCATCCTACGCCATCTATGACAGCGATCGCGTCGAAGTCACGATCCATCGGATACCGTATGACTACGTCAGTGCCGCCGAAAAGATTCTGGCCGCGGGCTTGAGTGCCCGATTCGCCGAGCGGTTAATGGAAGGTCGCTGAGCATGGCGACGGCCCGGAAAAAACGGGCAGTCACCCCAGCGCCGCATTTGCGCCCGGGGGTAAAGCTGGGGCGCTACCGCGTTGGCCAGATGTTGCACGAAGGCGGCATGGCGCAGTTGTACGCCGTGGACGCCAAGCCACCGCTCATCCTCAAGGTGCCGAAGCTTGGGCCGGATCATCCGGCCTCCAGCCTGGTGGCGTTCGAGAACGAGCTGCGTATCCTGGAACGGTTGCGCGGTCCGCATGTGCCGAAGCTGGTCGCCGCGGGCGATCTGGTGCATCAACCCTATCTGTTGCTGGAACGTATCGACGGCGATGCGCTCGCCCGCGCGGCACAGCAGGCACCCGTGTCGCTGGACACGCTGCGCGACCTTGGTGTGCAGCTGGCACGCGCGGTGCAGGCCGTGCATCACCAGAATGTGATTCATCTCGATCTCAACCCCAATAACGTCCGCAACCGCGCCGACGGCACCATGGTGTTGATTGATTTTGGCCTCGCGCACCATGCCGGCCTGCCGGACCTGCACGATGCCGCGTTTGGCGAGGAGGAGGGCACTACGGCTTATATCGCGCCCGAGCAGTTGCACCACGTACGCAGCGATTCGCGCAGCGACATCTACGCCATCGGCGCCATTCTCTATCAACTGGCCACCGGCCACTATCCGTTTGGCCGGCCCAACCTCATGTCGCTGAAGCGCCGGCTGGTGGCACCGCCACTGCCGCCGCGCTCACACAATCCGCAGTTGCCACCATGGCTGCAGGAGATCATCCTGCGTTGCCTGGAAACCAAACCGGAAAACCGCTACGCCACTGCCAAGCGCGTGGCCCACCTGCTGGCGCACCCGGAGTCGGTACCGGACACGCGGCGCTCCCATCGTCGCCAGGCACCGGGGCTTACGGTCCGTTCGCGCGCCTGGGCGCGATCGGTGTTTCAGAAGTTCGACGATGATGCGGCCCAACGTCCCTATGAGCGGCTCACCACCAGCCCGCATGTGCTGGTGGCGCTCAAGCTCGCGCATTGTTCGGAGTCGCAGAAGGAAGCGTTGCGGCGCGCGGTGCGGCGTCTGGCTCTGAGCGAATCGAAATCCTATTTTACATTCGTGACAGTCGTGCCCCAGGCTGACTGGGAGCAGGCGCGCCAGCAGGGCAAGCGTGCACCGGATCTGGCAAATCTGCTGGCCATGCGCAACTGGGCGCAGCCGCTCAGGCTGCCGGAGGTGCGCATGGTGTTCCAGGTGCTGCCCGGTGAGCCGGTGCGCACGTTGCTCGGTTACGCGCGTCGCCATCTCGTCGATCACATTATTGTTGGCGCACGTGGCAGCTCGGCACTGCGTCGCCATCTCGGCAGCATATCCGCCGCCGTAGCTGCACAGGCGGCGTGCACCGTGACGGTAGTGCGGACGCGCAAGGATGTCGGGAAGGGTGGTAAGACGACGAACAGTAAATGAGCGAGATATAAAAGGCGCTATATCTAGGAAGAAAAACGTACTAGAAGTTCTAGGTGCTATGACGGCTAATCAATAGTTATCGCCTTATCATCCGTAATATCTCGCCTGTCCTCATTTTATCCATACGGTCTTGGCATTCACGAATTCGCGGATGCCGTGCAGCGAAAGTTCGCGTCCGTAGCCCGAGGCCTTGATGCCGCCGAACGGCAATCGCGGATCGCTTTTCACCACGCCGTTCACAAATGCCTGTCCGCATTGCATGGCGCGTGCGAAGGCTTCGCCGCGTGGCACATCGCGGGTCCAGACACTGCCACCGAGTCCGTATTGATGGTCGTTGGCGAGACGCAGCGCATCAGCTTCGTTGCGCGCATGAATCACGGCTGCCACCGGGCCGAAAAGTTCATCATCATAGGCCGGTATGCCCGGCGTCACCCGATCGAGCAGCGATACCTTATAGAAGTAGCCGGGGCCGGGGTCCGGTTCACCGCCGGCCAGCAAGCGGGCACCGCGTTGAACAGATTCCGTTACCTGCCGGTGCAGGGCGTCGCGCAGATCATCACGCGCCAGCGGGCCAACATCGGTGTCGTTGCGTAGTGGATCACCGACCTGCAGTTGCCCGAGTTTTTCCAGAAGCCGCGCGACAAACGCCTCGGCAATTTCCGGCACCAGGATGATGCGCTTGGCGGCGATGCAGCTTTGACCGGCGTTCTGGAAGCGCGAGGTAACGGCCCCGGCCACCGCCTGGTCGAGATCGGCGTCGGCCAGCACGACGAAGGCATCCGAGCCGCCGAGTTCGAGCACCGATTTCTTGAGGTGTTGTCCGGCCACGGCCGCGACACGCCGGCCGGCGGCTTCGCTGCCGGTCAGCGTCACGCCATGAATGCGCGGATCGGCGATGAGCACTTCGGCCTGTGGCGGGCCGATCAACAGCGTGCGCAGCACATCGGTCGGAAAGGTATCCTGAAACAGCTCTTCGATGGCGAGCGCGCACTGCGGCACATTTGAGGCATGCTTGAGCAGCACGGTATTGCCGGCCGCCAGCGCCGGGATGGCGGCGCGGAACAGCTGCCAGAACGGAAAATTCCACGGCATGATGGCGAGCAGGGTGCCGAGCGGTTGATAAGCCACCAGGCTGCGGCTGGCATCGCTGGCGATGAGCTCATCAGTAAGATAATTTCCCGCGTGTTCGGCGTAATACTCGCAACCCCAGGCACACTTCTCGATTTCGGCGCGTGCTTCACGGATCGGCTTGCCCATTTCCCGTGTAATCAGTGTGGCCAGGGCGTCGCGTCCGGCGCGCAATCGCTGGCCGGTTCTCGCCAGCGCGGCGGCGCGTTGCACCACGGGCGTGCGCGCCCATTCCGGTTGGGCCACCGAGACGCGTTGCACGATGTCACTGCACGCAGCGGCATCGTGTGCCGGATGGGTGTGAAACACTTCACCGGTGGCCGGATTCCGGCTGATGAGGTCCATTGGTCGGATATCTCTTGTGCGGGAATGGTGCGCCTACGCTAGCGCCATCTATAATAAGAAACAATTCAATGATTTCTTGCCGCGCCCGTTTCCTGCCGTTATTGCTGTGCCTGGTGTCGTGGACACCGGGCAGTGCTTCGGCTGCGTCCGGCGACGAAGTAAGCCAGCGCCAACTCTACACGCAGGCGCTCACGGCCCTGCGCCAGGGGCAGACGGCGCGTTATGTGAAGCTGCGCGAAGCGCTTGGCGATTATCCCCTGCAGCCATACCTCGAATATGAATTGCTGAAAGACCACCTCGGCAACACGCCAGCCCCGAAGCTGCTGGAGTTTCTCGACCGTTACCCGGAGGCAGCGGTCAGCGATCAGCTGCGGCGCAAATGGCTCAAGTTGCTCACTGAGCGCGGTGACTGGGGAAATTTTCTGGCGGCTTACCGCGACATCGAGGCCGACAGCGAACTCAATTGCCAGCGCCTGAACTACCTGATGAAAGTCAGCCTGGAGCAGTCTGGGTTGATGCTCGAGGCACGCCGTTTGTGGCTGACCGGCAGCCGTCTGCCGCCGGCCTGTGAGCCGGTGTTTCAGGCGTGGAAAAAGGCTGGCCACCTGACTTCGGAGATGATCTGGGCGCGCATCCAGCTGGCCATGGAAAAGCGCAACCTCACGCTTGCCGAATCGCTTGGCCGCCAACTCGACCCATCGGAGCGGGTTTGGGTCAGCCGCTGGATCGCCATGCACCGCAATCCGCAGCAGGAACTCACTCACTACAAGTATCCGGTGGAAACCCCGGTGGCACGGCGCATCCTGCGGCACGGCATCGTGCGTCTTGCCTACAGCGATCCGGATGAGGCGATGCGCCTGTGGCAGGAGCTCAAGGACAAGCACGGATTCTTCGGCGAAGACGACAATTACGTGCTGCGCTATGTCGGCCTGCTGGCCGCGCAGGCACATCACCCGCGCGCGGTTGAATGGCTGGCGGCGGTTTCTGCCAGCGACGATGACGATACCCTGCGCCAGTGGCGGGTACGGGCCGCCATACGCAACCGCGAGTGGCAGACCGGGTTGCGGTTCATGGCCATGTTGCCGGAATCCGAACAGATGGAAGGCGAATGGCGCTACTGGAAGGCGCGCATGCTCGAGCAGACCGGCGAGCAGCGCTATGCCCGTACCGTGTACCGCCAACTGGCCGAAGAGCGCAGCTACTACGGTTTTCTCGCCGCCGATCGTGTTGGCCAGCCGTATTCCATGCAGCATGAAAGCGTGAAAGCCACCCCGGAAGAATTGCAGACGCTGCTGGCCCGGCCCGGCATCCAGATGGCGCATGAACTATTTATGTTGGGCGATACCCCGGCCGCACGCCGCCAGTGGAACTGGATCACGCGCCGCCTCAGCCAGCGTGATCTGGCGGTGGCAGCGGTGCTGGCGCAGCAATGGGGCTGGCACGATCGCGCCATTCTCACCGTTGCCAAGTCGGATCACCTCGACGACCTGGAGCTGCGGTTCCCGGTGCTGTATCGCGATCTGGTCGAAGCCAACGCCGCGCAGAACGGCATTGATCCGGACTGGGTGTATGGTGTGCTGCGTCAGGAAAGCGCGTTCGTCACCGACGCCCGCTCGCAGGCCGGCGCACTCGGGCTCATGCAGCTCATGCCGCAAACCGGCCGACTGACCGGTCGGCGCATCAACATGCGGGTGAACAACAGTGCCATCCTCAAGCCGGAAACCAACGTGAAGCTCGGTACCAGCTACCTGCGTACGGTGCTGGATATGAACAGCGGCCATCAGGTGCTGGCAACCGCGGCCTACAATGCCGGCCCAAATCGTGTGCGTGAGTGGTTGCCGGCGAAGCCGCTGGATGCCGATGTGTGGGTGGACACCGTGCCGTACAACGAAACACGCAATTACGTGAAGAATGTCATGGCGTACACGGCGGTGTATGCCTATCGCCTCGAAACCGAAATCCGGCGGCTGGCTGATCGCATGCCGAGTGTGTTGCCGGGTGGGACCAGCGTGACCGATCCGGAAGAAACACGCTAAACGTCACTTGCGGCGCTGTGACCGATTCGCCAGAATCCCACTAGTCCACTTCGATTCCGACGATCGGCCATATGAATAGACTGCGAATTGCCGTACTGGGCGGTACCGGCTTTGTCGGCCACAGCCTGTGTGCGTCACTGGCCACGGCCGGTCATGAGGTGCGTGTGCTGACCCGGCGCCGCGAGCGGCATCGCGACTTTCTGGTTTTGCCTACTGCGCAGGTGATCGACACCGATGTCCACAGCGCGGCAGTGCTGCGCCGTGAATTCGAGGGCATGGATGCGGTGGTGAACCTGGTTGGAATTCTGCATGAAACCCGCCGCGATTCCTTCGAGCGTGCACATGTCGAGTTGCCAGCACGCGTGGTACAGGCCTGCCGTGCCGCCGGTGTGGCGCGCCTGCTGCACATGAGTGCATTGCCGGCTTCGGAAGCCGGGCCCAGTCGCTATCTTCTCACCAAGGGACATGGGGAGCGCCTGGTCCTCGAGGCCAACGGTCCGGATCTCCACGTCACGGTGTTCCGGCCTTCGGTCATTTTCGGCCCGCGCGATCAGTTCACCAACCGGTTTGCCGGTCTGCTGCGTCAGGTGCCGTGGGTATTCCCGCTGGCCTGTGCCCAGTCCCGCATTCAACCCATCTATGTGAACGATGTGGCGCGGGCATTCAGTGCGGTCCTCGATCGAAGCGAAACCTTTGGCCAGCGTTACGACCTGTGCGGACCGCAGCCCTATACCCTGTTGGAGCTGGTGACCTATCTCCGGGACACCATGGGTCTGCGCCGGACCATCGTGCCGCTGGGACCCCTGGTCTCGCGCCTGCAGGCGGCGATCCTGCAGTTTGCTCCAGGCAAGCCGTTCACGCCGGACAACTATCGTTCATTGGCCGTACCCAGCGTCTGTAGCGGGCCGTTCCCGGCCTGTTTCGGGTTTCAACCGACGCGACTGGAGAGCATCGCCCCGTCTTATCTCCGCTGATTCCCATTAGAAAACGATTTATTTATTTTATTTAATAGTCTTTGGAGTTAGTAACCACAAACTCCAATGTTCTCTATTGGCCATTATGGCGATATATGTGCCGATCAGTCAGACCAATGGCCAGAAACCCGCTATGATTCCCCGCGTCACTGGCCAATACTTCAGAGCCTGTGACGGCAAGGATTCGCCGCCGGGAAGCAGCAAGTCATTGTGAAATGGAAATCAGGAGAGTAGGAGGCTCAAATGAATTTATACGTTGGAAACATCTCACCCGCCGTGCAGCCCGCTGAGCTCCAGCAGATTTTTGCCGGCATGGGCGAAGTGTTGTACACCCGACTGGCCGATAAGGCCGGTACCGGGAGCACCACTGGGTACGCGTTTGTGCATGTGCCAAATGAAGAACGCGCCCGCACCGCCGTTGCTACGCTGAACGGCCGTGAACTGAAGGGCGAAAGACTGACCGTCAGCCCGATGCCGGAACGTCCGGGTGTCGTGGGTGCCGCCAAGAAGTAACACCTGGATCACTCCTCCCGGTGCAAAGGCCGCGCAGTCTGGCGGCCTTTCTTTTTTTCAGCGCGCCGATAGCCGTTCTCCACCGAGCTCCTGCAGTCGCGCCATACGCGCTTCCGGCGTCAACCGGCTAAGCGCACGGACCTGCTGGTAGAACGCGTCCAGGTTGCGGCCGGATTCCTCCAGCAGGGCCTGAAAGGCCGGGACCAGCTGGTGGTACAGCTCGACACTCGCGAGGTGCGCGTTGTTGAGGTCCTGGGCAAACCAGCGATCGTAACGATCATCACCATTCCAGCGTTTTTTGAGGAGCGCATAAGCGTTACGCAAGGCGGTCATGTGTTCGGCCTTGGCACTGCGCTTTTCCGAGTCCGTGGCGGCACTCGCATAAACCGGTTCCAATTTCGCGCGCGCGTCGAGTACCAGCGCCACGAATTCGGCATGCCGTGCCTGCTCCATGCGATGCTGTTCGAATTCTGCCGGCGAACCGTTTGCCGCTTGCCAGCGTCGCAAACCCTCTGTTTCAACCGTGGTGGCGAATGATTCGTTAAATGCAGCCTCGCCCGGCAGGTACATCGTCTGATGGGCGAGTTCATGAAAAATCAGTGCAGCCAGATCGACGTCGTTGCGCTTGACCTGGGTGTTGAGAACCGGATCGCGGAACCAGCCGAGTGTTGAGTACGCGGCCACGCCGGCCACTCGTACGTCGAGCCCCTCAGCGCGCAATTCAGCCGCATAGGAGTCGGCGCGGTGGTGCGAAAAGTAGCCACGGTAGGGCACACAGCCGGCAAACGGATAGCACCAGGTTTTTGCCTTGAACGAGAACTCGGGTGTAGCGATCACGTTCCAGGCGACCATCGGTCTTTCCAGGTCGGCATACACCGTGTAGCTGCCATTGTCCGGAAGCCGTAACTCTTCAGTGGCGAAGCGGCGGATGCGCTGAACCGTGAGCAACCGTTGCCGGAGCTGCGGCGATACCGGAGTCTGTGGGAAGCGCTCATCGCTGTCGACGACTCGCTGCTCATCGAGCAGTTCGTCGATGGACTGGGAGCGTGCGAGGATATCCAGCTGACCGCCGATGGCCTGGCCGTAATAAGCGAGCGTAGTGCAGCCAGAGGCTGAACCGGCCGCCACAATGGCAAAAAGTAATCGTAGAGAGCGCATGGTTGGTCACAACATCGCGGAACAGTACTATTACAGCATGGAAATCTATCTCGTGGGCGGCGCGGTACGCGACCGGATGCTCGGACGGCCGGTAACGGATCGCGATTATGTGGTCGTCGGCGCCACGCCAGAAGAGATGAGCGCGCGCGGCTTTCGCCTGGTGGGTGCTGATTTCCCGGTGTTTCTGCATCCGGACACCAAGGAAGAATACGCCCTCGCGCGCACCGAACGCAAAAGCGGGCGCGGTTACAAGGGATTTACCGTCTATGCCGGTCCGGAGGTGACGCTCGAGGAAGATCTGCGGCGTCGCGACCTGACCATCAATGCGATGGCCGAGAACGCGGGCGGGCAGGTGATCGATCCGTTTGGCGGTGCGGCCGATCTGCACCAGGGGATTTTGCGCCACGTTTCGCCGGCCTTCGTCGAGGATCCGCTGCGGGTGTTGCGGGTGGCGCGCTTCGCGGCGCGCTTCGGTTTCACCCTGGCGCCGGAAACACTCGCGCTCATGACCACCATCGTGCAGCAGGGCGAAATGGAACAGCTGGTGCCGGAACGGGTCTGGGCGGAATTCGAGCGTGCCCTGGGCGAATCGCGGCCAGGCCGGTTTCTGGAAGTGCTGCGCGAATGCGGTGCACTGGCGCGCGTGTTGCCGGAAGTCGATCGTCTGTTTGGAGTGCCGCAGCCCCCCGAACATCACCCGGAAATCGATACCGGCGTGCACACCTTGATGGTGCTGGAACAGGCCGCGCGCCTGTCGCTTGACCCACGGGTACGTTTCGCAGCGCTGATGCATGATCTGGGCAAAGGCACGACGCCATCCACCGAATGGCCGAAACACCACGGCCATGAGGAACGCAGCGTCGAGCTCGTGCGTGAGGCCTGTGCACGACTGAAGGCGCCCAATGAATTTCGCGACCTGGCCATGCTGGTGGCACGCTATCACGGCCATTGTCATCGAGTCGCCGAGTTACGGGAGGTCACCGTACTGGAAACGCTGGAAGCGCTGGATGCCTTTCGGCGGCCGGAGCGGGTGGAGGCATTTGTGCTGGCCTGCCAGGC